>CAYJNJ010000023.1:0-47444 GCA_964371595.1 uncultured Bacteroidales bacterium
TGTTCCAAAGTTCCAGTGTTTCATTCTCTTACAGTCTTACAGTCTTACAGTCCTACAGTCTTACAGTCTTACAGTCCTACAGTCCTACAGTCCTAAAATGACCCTCCGTAAAATATCAGCCATACTGTTCTTCACCCTCCTGGCTATCCTCATCGCCCTCACCTACTGGCCCGACATGCCGGATGTGAAGCTCAGGATCAGGCATGAATGGATACGGCTTGATTACATCGGCCACCTAGGCTTTTATGCGGCGGTTGCCTTTTCCTTCATCCTGTGGCGTGCTGGCTGGAGGAAGAAAGTCCCGCTGCTGTTATTGGTCCTGACCCTGGTTGCAGGAATAGCCCTGGGCATCGCAACGGAATATTCACAGCAACTAATTCCCGGCCGCTCCTTCAATCCCATGGATATGTTGTATAATTGCGTGGGAGTTGCAGCAGCTTGCGGCTTGTGGCTTGTGGCTTGCGGCTTGCGGCTTTAACAATTTAACAATTTAACAATTTGCCTCTAAATCTCATCACCAATCCGGAACTGCTGCTTCAGCTGGGGTGGAGCTCTTTTGTGGATTCGCACCCGGAGGGGACGGTATTCCAGTCGCCGGAAATGTATACGCTGTTCAGCGGTACCGGAAGGATGAAACCTGTTGTCGTTGGGCTTGCCAATGAAAAAACACGGAAGCTGGAAGGGATCCTGCTGGCTGTCATTATCCGGGAATTAAACGGTCCGGCGGGTTATTTCTCATCCCGGGCGGTGATCTATGGCGGGCCGCTGGTGGAGAAGAGGGGACAAGGAGAAGAGGGGAAGAGGGGAAGAGGGGACGCGGGAAGTCCCATCAGGGACGACAGTATGGTAGGAAGTCCCATCAGGGACGACAGTATGGTAGACGGGAAGATTTACGGAATGTTGCTTGAGGAGCTGATCCGGCAGGTAAATAGCAAATCGATATTTATTCAGTTCCGCAATTTCAACAGCCAGGAAAATAACAAGGCTGTTTTCCTTGAATCCGGTTTTCGTTACCGCGAAAGGCTGAATCTGATCGTGGATACCTCCTCACAGGAAACCGTGATTAAAAACATGAGCGATTCGCGCCTTCGGCAAGTTAAAAAAAGCTTGAAGCTTGGGGCTTGCAGCATGGAGCCTGAAAACCTGCAGCAGGTAAGAGACTTCTACAACATCCTGCATGACCTTTACAGGCATAAGATCAAGAAGCCTTTACCGGCATGGGATTTTTTCGAGCAGTTCTATCATCTGTCGGTGGAAGGGAAGCTGGGGATTATCCGGCTGGTGAAGTACAGGGACCGGATCATTGGCGGCATCCTTTCACCGGTGACTCCGGGTAAAACCATCTATGAGTGGTACGTATGCGGCCTTGACCATGAATACCGGAATATCCATCCAAGCGTACTGGCAACCTGGGCCGCCATTGAATATGCTGTGAAAAACAATATCCCGCATTTTGATTTTATGGGTGTCGGCATCCCGGAAAGGGATTATGGCGTCCGTGAGTTTAAAATGAGGTTCGGAGGCGAAATGGTCAATCACGGGCGGTTTGCCAGGGTAAACAGCAAGCTTCTCTATTTCGCGGCTGAAACCGGATACAACCTGATGGCAATGCTGAAAAAAATATAACTTTGAACCGCCAATTCTGACAAAGTATGCGCCGCCGCACGCTGATATATTTTCTTGTCGATATCCTTGTCGTAACTGCAAGCTTCCTGATTTTCATCTGGATCAAGCCTGCATCCACCCGCTTATACCTTCCTCTATACTTCCCTCCTTTTCTCTTCTTCCTGGCGCTCTGGGTCCTTGTCTCCGTTTCTATCGATAAATACCGCCTTCACAAGAAGCAAAACCTCCGCGACATCCTCTTCCCGGTGCTGGTCGGGGATCTGATCATTTTTTCGGCAGTGGTCTTCCTGATCATGTTGTTTCAGTATTTTAATTATTCCCGAATGATCGTTTTCGGTACGATGGGATTATCGTTTTTTGCTGAAGTCTTTCTTGCTTACGTTTATTATTACAACCGCCAGCTCAGCCGTGATGCGGAGCATTTTGATTCCTTCACCCAGGCGCTGATCAAAGTTAAAGCCGGTCTCCTCAGCCAGGATGAAGCGGAAAAGATCCTGGCTGACAAGCCGGGCGGCCCTATTATGCCGCTCAACCGCGATTTGGTGGTTCGTGAAGCCGGGGAAGATGTGTTCCGGTTTATAGAGAAGAACATCAACCTTGAACATCAGCAGACCCTGGTCGTATCCACCACTACTTCTTTCAACATCCTCAGCCAGCCTGAAGGGCATTTCGAGGCTATCGTCAACCTGCGCGCCATCAACGATTTTAAACGGATCAACCTGTTTTTCGAAACGGTGAACGGCCGACTGCCTAAGTATGGCCTCTATATCAACTGCGCCCTGACGAACCAGATCCGGAAAGAGCGGATCATGAGGAAATACCCGCCGGTGCTGAACGGGATATATTATTTCTTCCATTTCCTCTTCATGCGTTTATTTCCCAAGCTCCCGGTCACGAAGCGGTTTTATTTCTGGATCACGAACGGCTACAACAGGTCAGTCTCTAAGGCAGAGGCATTCGGCCGGCTTTATTCCTGCGGTTTCGAAGTGATCGACAATAAACAGATCGGTGATTTACTCTATTTCGTGGCACGAAAGATACAGGAGCCCGCTTTTGATTATCATCCCACTTACGGGCCGCTGATCCGGCTGAAGCGCGTGGGTAAGAACGGGAAGATCATATACGTTTACAAAATGCGAACAATGCATCCCTATTCAGAATACCTGCAGGATTATATTTATAAGATGAACGACCTGGAGGATGGCGGGAAATTCCGGAACGATTTCAGGGTAAGCACTACCGGCAGGATCATGAGGAAACTCTGGATCGATGAACTGCCGATGCTTATCAACCTGCTGCGCGGCGACCTTAAGCTTGTTGGCATCAGGCCCCTCAGCACCCAATATTTCGAGCTTTATAATGAAGAGCTGAGGGCCAAGCGGATCAGGACAAAGCCCGGCCTGGTCCCGCCTTTCTACGCCGACCTGCCAAAGACCCTGGAAGAGATCCAGGACTCGGAAAACCGTTACCTTGAAGCGTATTTCCGGCGGCCTTTTATTACCGATTGGAAGTATTTCTGGAGGGCGTTTTATAATATCGTGGTGAGAAGAGCCCGAAGCAATTGACGATGTTCACCACAGATTACACAGAGTTACACAGAGTTAACACAGAGTTTAGAGTACCATTCTGATAATTCCATCTTTTAAACTGACAACATTAAAATTAATAAGCAATCCTGTTTTTTTCCCGCTTAATTTTAAGTAGGTAAGCAATTGGGCTTTATGGATCGGAGCTAGTTGATCAACAGATTTCAATTCTAATATGACTCTGTCCTCAACAAGTAAATCGATTCTGTACCCAGCATCAAGTTTACTGTTTTCATAGATTACCGGCAACCCAACCTGTCTTTTAAACTTCAATTCTTTCATTATGAATTCTTGTGCAAGACAGTGTTCATAAGTTGACTCTAGCAATCCGGGCCCCAGGGTTGAATGCACTTTATAGGCACAGCCCAGAATTTTATAAGTCAATTCATTTATAGCTTCCATATTTGTTTTATCTGTTAATCCGGTTTTTTTATCAATTATACCCGGTAACTTTGAAAATAATTTTCACTTTTAATAAAACTCTGTGTTAACTCTGTGTAAATCTGTGTACTCTGTGGTAAAAAGGCAAACCATGAAAAAGCTTCTTATTTTATTTTTTTTCTTTCCTATCATTTCCCCGGCGCAAGTGGTATACGAGCATATCTCCCGGCGATCGATCTACGATTTCCTCGATGAGCTCGCCAATGCGCAGATCATTGAAGTAAATTCCGCCATCAAGCCTTACAGCCGTCTTTTCATCGCGGAAAAGCTGCAGGAGGCTTCGCTGAAACCCGGTCAGCTCAGCAAGCGCCAGCAGCAAGAACTGGATTTCTTCATGAAAGACTACCGCCTGGAGCTAAAGAATACCACGAAAGGAATGAAGCCGCTGAATCTCTTTCCAAATAGTGACCACCTTGCTACAGCCCTCAACCCGCCGGGCATTTATTATAAAGATTCGATCTTTACCGCATCGGTCAGGCCTGTATGGGGCATTGATTATTACGCAAATTCCAACGGAAATGCATACCACCGCTGGGGAGGGCTGGAGGCTTTCGCTTATATCACGGAGCACATCGGTGGCTATACGAGCCTGAGGGATAATTATGAAAGTGAAAAGCTTACCGACCCGGGTTATTTTAACCAGTATCCCGGCGATCCCCAGAAAAACAGTCCGGAAGGCGGCAAGGAATACAGTGAGGCCCGGGGCGGTCTGATGGTTTCCTGGAAATGGGGTGCGATTGGCATCGTAAAGGACCATGCGGAATGGGGGAATAATTACAACGGCTCCAATATTCTTTCGGGCCGCACTCCGTCATTTGCCCAAATAAAGCTCCAGCTCACGCCGGTCCGCTGGTTTGAGTTTAATTATATCCATGGGTGGCTCGTTTCGGAAGTGATCGATTCCAGCCGCTCCTACTGGGATGGCGACGTTTACAGGGGCGTTTTCTACAATAAATACATTGCAGCGAATATGCTCACCATCCGCCCGGTGCGCCACCTGGCCGTATCTATAGGCAATTCCATCGTTTACAGCGATATGAATGTCCACCTGGCTTACCTGGTGCCTTTCCTGTTCTACAAATCGGTCGACCATACGCTGAATGCCACAAACAGCGCGGGGCAAACGGGGCAAAACTCCCAGATGTTCTTCGATATCAGCTCACGGAATATTAAAAACCTTCACCTCTTCCTGTCAATTTTTGTAGATGAATTTTCCATGGCAAGAGTAACCGATCCCGACAGGCACAATTTATTATCCTGGAAAGGAGGTTTCCGCCTGAGCAACTGGCCGGTAAAAAACCTTATGCTTACCGGTGAATTTACGTATACTTTGCCGATAACTTACCAGCATAATATTTCCACGACTACTTTTGAATCGAACCAATACACTCTCGGACATTACCTCCGTGATAATTCAAATGATATTTATTTTTCCCTGCGTTATAAGCCAATTCGCGGATTGACCGTTGATCTTTCCTACACCCTTGCCAGCCATTTTAACAACTATATCTATGATTACAACCCGGGTGTCGACGAACATCCGGTTATGCAGGACCTGACCTGGCGCAACAACCGTATCGGCCTGCAGGGAAAATATGAGTTCCTGAATAATGCATATGTTTTTGCGGGGGTGATTTTTGGTAATAATGAAGGTTTTGATGTTGATGATCATTCAGCACAATATTACCTGGATAAATACTCCCCGGAATTGTTCCAGGGTAATACGACGACATTCAGGGCAGGTTTCAATATCGGCTTCTGAGGTCAACTGTTAAACTGTTAAATTGTTAGATTGTTAAATTGCTAAATTGTTAAACTGTTAAATTGTTAAACTGTTAGGCTAAAAAACTCATTTTGTTATCTTTGGCCAAAATTTAATAATTATATATGTCGGATTGGACTTTTGAGGAGGGAAATAATTATTTAATGCTGAATGATATCAGCGCTTATAAGATTTCATTTGGTTTATCAAATTATGTTTGGGGGATAGTAGTTAAATGGAATTATTTTGAAAAAGATACTGTCGGAAAACAATTTGTAAGGGCAATAGACTCAATTTCAGCTAATATTGCCGAAGGATTTGGAAGATATAGTAAGAAAGAAAAAATTCATTTTTACAGATACAGCTTTGGTTCATTAAAAGAATCCCAGGATTGGAATGAAAAGTCAAAAATCAGAAATTTATTAAATCCCGAAGAATACAAACATATTTTTGAAGAACTGACCAAACTACCCCGTGAAATAAACTACCTGATAAAATACACTGATGAAAAGTTGAAAATCTAATTATTCATCACATTTTTAACAGTTTAACAATTTTACAATTTAACAGTTTAACAATTTAACAGTTTAACAGTTTAACAATTTAACAGTTTAACAATTTAACAACCTATGAACCTAAAAGCACTAACAATCACATCCCTGGTAATATTGGCAATAACTTTCCAATCACTAGCCTGCACAAATTTTTTGGTGACAAAAGGCGCTTCAAAAGACGGATCGGTGATGATCACCTACTCGGCTGATTCACATACTCTTTATGGAGAATTATACCATTGGCCGGCAAAAACCTGGCCGGCCGGCAGTATGCTTGATGTTTATGAATGGGATACCGGCAAATTCCTCGGAAAGATCCCCCAGGCGCCTGTTACTTACAATGTAACCGGCAATATGAATGAGCACCAGGTTTCGATCGGTGAAACGACATACGGTGGCCGCGAGGAGCTGGCCACCCAGGCCGGCGCCGTCATGGATTACGGCAGCCTGATCTATATCGCCCTGCAGCGCTCCACCAGCGCACGCGAAGCCCTGAAAGTGATCACCGAGCTGATGAATGATTACGGATATGCCAGCAGCGGTGAATCCTTCTCTGTTGCCGACGCCAACGAAGCATGGATCTTCGAACTTATTGGCAAAGGCGAGGGACAGAAAGGCGCGGTCTGGGTAGCCATGCGCATCCCCGACGGTTACGTCAGCGCCCATGCCAACCACGCCCGCATCATGACTTTCCCGATGGCCGACAAAAAAAAGGCAGTTAAGTTCAGCAAGCGCGAAAACCTGATGGACCCGGCAGTCGAATGTTTCTATGCCGACGATGTGGTTTCATTTGCACGCGAAAAAGGCTGGTACAGCGGGAAAGATGAAGATTTCAGCTTCTCCGACGTTTATGCACCGGTCGATTTCAGTGGTGCCCGTTTCTGTGAGGTCAGGGTCTGGTCGTTCTTCAAATCCGTGAATAAAGCCATGGATAAGTATATTGATTACGCGAGCGGAATTATCGAACATAACAGCACTTTTGCTGATGGTACCCCGAACCCCAACGGTTACCCGACCAACAGGATGCCCCTGTGGGTAAAGCCCGATCGCCCGGTCGAAACCCATGAGATGATGAACTATATGCGCGACCACCTGGAGGGCACCGAGCTCGACATGACGAAAGATTTTGGCGCCGGACCCTGGGGTAGTCCTTACCGCTGGCGGCCGCTGACGTGGACCGTCGACAGTGTTACCTATTGCAACGAAAGGGCCACATCCACCCAGCAAACCGGGTTCTGGTTCCTGGCCCAATCGCGCTCCTGGCTGCCCGATCCGATCGGGGGTATCTTCTGGTTCGGTGTCGATGACGCCACCAGCAGTGTCCTTATGCCAATGTACAGCAGCATGACCCGCGCACCGGAAAAAATGGCCCCGGGCTACGGCTCCATGATGGAATTCGTGGATGACGCCGCATTCTGGGTATTCAACCAGATCTCAAACCTCGCTTATACCCGTTATTCCTATATCCACCCGGAGATCTACAAGAAACAACAGGCAGAAGAAAGTGGTTTTCTGGTAAAAGTCAATGAAATTGACAAAGCTGCTCTTGATATGTATGGCAGCAATCCTGCCAATGCCGTTGAATTCCTGACGAATTTCTCCGTAACCACCGGCAACAGTACCGTACTTGACTGGAAAAAATTCTACGGTTACCTCTTCACCCGTTATATGGACGGTAACATCAAGACCGATGTGCCTGTGCCCGACGGCTATATTTACCATGCACCGAAAGTAGAACAGCCCGGCTATCCCGAATGGTTCCTCCGCATCATCGTGGAGCAGACGGGGGATAAGCTGAAGGTGATAGGACCGGCGGGGCATTGAGGAAAGTCGTCAGTCGTCAGTCGGCAGTCGGCGGTCGGCGGTCGGCGGTCAGTGTCAGTATCAATAAGTTTTCTGCGTAACTCTGCGCTTCAAATCCGCGGTAATCTGCGAGAAATACCGGTATTTTTCTCGCAGATGTTCGCAGATTCAGACGCAGATTATCGCAGATTTATTTTACCGTGATAAACCAGGATATTGTTAACCGAAATGAAATTTGATTTTGATGCGCCTGTTTCGCGCGAAAACACGAATAGTGTCAAATTCGATCTTCGCAAGCTGTACTTCGGCCGTGAGGATGTGATCCCGATGTGGGTGGCGGATATGGATTTCCCGGTTCCTCCCTTTGTGCAGGAAGCCGTCAGAAAACGTGCGGAGCACCCTGTTTATGGCTATTCTATCATCCCCGACAGCTATCATCAGGCGATCATCGACTGGCAGCAGAAACGGTTTGGCTGGGAGGTGAAAAAGGACTGGCTCCTTTTCAGCCCCGGAGTGGTTACCGGACTTAATGTAATAGTCCAGGCACTGACCGATCCGGGGGATAAGATCATTGTTCAGCCACCGGTTTATTTCCCGTTTTTCTCAAGTGTTGAAAATAACGGCAGGAAATTGGTGCTGAACCAGCTTGTTGAAAAAGACGGTGTTTATTCCATCGATTTCACCGACCTGGAAAACAAGATGAAAGATGGCGCGAAGATGCTGATCCTCTGCAGTCCGCATAACCCCGTAAGCCGCTGCTGGACAAGGGAAGAGCTTGAATGGCTTGGGGCGAAGGGCCTGGAGCATGGCGTACTGATCGTTAGTGATGAAATACACTGTGACCTGGTATTAAAACCTCATCGCCATATCCCGCTGGCAAGCTTTTCCGAAGATATTGCCGGAAATACCGTTACCTGCATTGCGCCGAGCAAGACCTTCAACCTGGCCGGCCTGTATTCTTCTTCCATAATCATCCCGAATGACTCGCTGCGACGTCGGTTCAAAGCTGCAGAAGAAAAGGTCCACCTGAGCGCCAACATTTTCGGGATAACTGCGGCAGAGTCAGCTTACCGGCAGGGCGACGATTGGCTGGAGCAGCTCCTGGCTTATATCCAATCCAATATTGACCTTGTCAATGGTTTCTTTAACGACAGGATGCCTGAAATCACCATCTCCCCGGCAGAAGCAACCTATATGCTGTGGCTGGATTTCCGCAGGTTGGGGATCCCCGCACCGGAGCTTAAAAAACGCCTCATTGAAAAGGCCGGCCTGGGCCTCGTGGAAGGACCGGTTTTCGGACCGGGGGGTGAGGGGTTCCAGCGTATTAATGTCGGCTGCCCTCGTTCGACACTTGAAAAAGCCCTGGAGAGATTCCATAAAATCCTGGATGACTAAAGCGCTAATTATTATTACTTTTGCATTAAAGCCGTAAATCATGGAAACCAATCCAAGCGTAAATAATACAAAAGGAACATCCGCGAAAACCATTATGGTGATTGCCATAATTTTAGGGATAGTCATCATCGCACTGATCTTTTTACTTTTCCAGACAAGGACAAACCTGAAAAGCCTTGTCAATGAAAAGGAACAGCAAAAATTTGAACTGCAGCAGGACCTTGATTCTTTACTTATTGAACATGCCAAAGTGAAAACGGAATATGGCCAGCTGGCAGATTCCCTTGTGGTAAAAGACAGTTTAATTCTGGCTAATGCCGGGGAGATCCGCCGCTTGCTCGATACCGAATGGGAATATTATAAAGTGAAGAAAAAGCTGTCGCAGCTCCAGCTTGTGGCGCAGGGTTATGTATTGCAGATGGATTCCCTTTATCGCCTGAATGCTTCCCTGTCGGAAGAAAATGTCGCCATGAAAAAGGATATTAAAGACCTGAAAAAGGAAAAGGAACAGATTGAAACGGAAAGAAAAGTCCTTTCCGGCAAGGTGGAAATTGCTTCTGTCCTGAAAGCTACGAACATGGAGGCGGTAGGGATAAGGATGCGCAGCGGCGGTGAAACAGAGGTTGCTACGGATAAGGTCCAGCGCGTCGACCAGCTCCGGGTCTGTTTTACCATCAGCGAAAACGCCCTTGCTGCAGCCGGCAAGAAAGAAATTTACATCCGAATAGCCCGTCCCGACCAGGAAATCCTCGTTAAAAGCCGGATTGACGAGTATTCATTCGAGTACCAGGGAGAGCAGCTTCAATATACTATGATGGAGACCGTCGAATATGAGAACCATGCGAAGGACGTCTGCGTTTACTGGAAGAAAGAATATTCAAACCAGGAAATGAAACCGGGCCTTTATCATGTGGATATATTCTGTGAAAACACCATCATCGGGCATACGACGTTTACGCTGAGATAGCTACAAGCCACAAGCTACAAGCCACAAGCTACAAGCCGCAAGCCACAAGCCACAAGCTACTTGCTTTAAGCTTGAGGCTTGAGGCTTACGGCTTGAGGCTTATATCGCTCAGCCCACCAGACCCAGAGCAGGAAGATCACAACATAGAAGAAGGGGCGGAAAAGATAGTCGTGGGAAAAATCCCAGTAATCAGGAATAGTTACGGTCACCACAGCCAGCCCGCTGATGCGGAAAAGGTTTGTGAAATGGACGAGTACCAGTCCCATCGGGATAAACCAGGCTTTATGCTTCCAGGGGCCTGGAAAGATCAGCATCAGAAGTAAAAACTGCAGCATCGGTTTCAGTCCGGAACAGCCCTGGTTTATCGCAATAAATCCATCATTTTTAAAATACAGGAACCTGTTTTCTCCGGTACTGAAGGGTATATTTAGCACATTATCGATCAGCCATACGCTCTGGTTGAAAACAGCATCGGCCATTGATTCATGGGCCCTGTTCATTGCATTTTCAACAGGAAAATATCGCAGTGTATTTGCCCAGTACCGATAAGCGAAATGTATGGCCAGTGTGATGATCATGAAGATTATCACATCCTTTAATACATAAAGCCTGTATTTTTTTATACTTTTGTTAATATCCGCGACCAACTTTTTCATTCTTTGCCAGTAAAATGGATTAGGTGAGCGCTAAAATAAAACTTTAAAACCATAATCCTTTAATCTTTCTATAATGTCCAGCCACGGTCATCACCACAGAAGTCACCGCAAGCGTAGTCCTGCTGGTAATTTCTTCAGCCGCCTGATGGGTACAGCACCTCGCCGTTCGGAGCACCGTTCGGAATTTCCGGGTATTACGCTGCCAAAGGATTATGATCCCGAAGTCAAAAGGCAAGCTGTTGAGGAAAGTTCTTTGCCGGCATTTTTAGATGAGTCAGGAGAACAGATTGAAAGAAAAGAGTTTTACCAGGGTAACCCTGAATTTCTTGCCAGTGAAAAAATAAAGGCATCTTCTTCACGACGCAAAAGTACGCTATTCGGAAGGATCAGCTTTTATTTCAAAGAGCGTGCAATCCGCCGTGAGGAGCGCCAGTTGGAACGTTTGCGCAGGAAGCACCATCGCCGGTCACAGGAAGAATACCGGAAGATGAATGCCGGCCCCGGCCTGGGCACAAAGCTGTTTAAGTGGTCGGAGGAAGGAACTGAAGCAGAAAAGGAGAGGAAACTGGCGCTCTTTGCCCAGAATAATCCGGTTTTCAGGAACCTGACGATCATGGTCAATTCGATACTGGTATACCTTAGCACCTATGTCCTCGTCTACCTCTTTTACTGGCTTACTTCCATGCTGGTAGCCTCTTTCTACGGGCTGGATTCCACCCTCTATTATTATGACCTTAAATTCAATGACCATTCCCAGTTGTGGAACCGGTTCAACATCCTCCTGGTTACCGGGATCCCGCCATTCTTCTGCCTGTTCCTCGGGATGTTCCTTTACAAGATCATTTTTAAACTTACCCGCTTTGTCGGATTGCAGAAGCTTTTCATCCTCTGGAGCGCCTTTCACCTGATCAACCATTTCTTCGGGGCATTCCCTTCCGGCATCGTCACTTCCGAAGGCTTCGGCTACGTTGCGGCATGGATGTATATGAATACGGCTTTCAAATTCCTGTTTTCCCTGGTTTCCCTGTTTATTCTCGGTGTAATCGGGTTCCATTCTGCCAAACCTATCCTCGAAACTTCCGATTCCCTCCACAGGATCAAATCGAGTAACCGCCTGCCTTTTATGCTCTATCAAATGGCAATCCCGTGGCTGATCAGTACGATAATCCTTATACTGGTGCGTTTTCCGCATAATTTCGATTATCCATACGAAACACTGATGCTGTTTTCCATGGCTTTTATGGTCATCCCGGCCTTTTTCAATGAAAAGGTCAAGCCTGAACTGAACCTGCTGAGGGTCAAAAAGAAAAGATTTATCAATATGGGCTACCTAAGCATGATGATCGTCCTGATGGTATTTCTGAGGCTCATGCTCGGTATCGGTCTGCATTTCATTATCGAGATCAATATCTCTATTTCGCCAGCCGTTACTTAGTCTTCAGTCGTCAGTCTTCAGTCGTCAGTAACAAACCGCCGACTGCCGACTGCCGACTGCCGACTCTCTCACTTTCGTCCAAAGTCCGCAGGGATCTCTCCCCATTTTTCCGTTTCCCATTTCATTATTTTATTCGGGTATTCGTGCGTATTCAGCCATGAAACGGCCCGGTCGAGGAGTTCGAAAAGGGCTTCAGTCCTGGCATTCCTGGGAAGTTTTGTTTTCACTGTCTTGTCTTTTACCCATTTGAGGGCTGTCCGCGAATCGGTATAAACCGGCAGGGCGCTGCCTGATTTGGCCAGGTATGCCAGTGCGTGCACGATACCCAGGAATTCGCCGATATTATTGGTCCCCAGCGGGAACGGTCCTTTATGAAAGATCTGGGTGCCTGTCTTGGTATCTACACCACGGTATTCCATAGCGCCCGGGTTCCCGCTGCAGGCTGCATCCACAGCCAGGCTTTCCATGACAGGACTGCCGGTTGCAGTTGACCGGACTTTTGGAATAGCGGCCCTCCTTTTTATATATTCTTTCCAATCGCCCGAAAATGCCCTACGGGCCTCTTCCAATCCCGGGAATGACTTATAAACGGCACTGTCGACACCCTTTACCTGGGCTTCGCATTCCTTCCAGTTATCATACACCCCGGGCTTTTTCCCCTTCCAGACCACGTAATATTTTTTCGGCGGCATCAGCTTGGTTTTAAAAGACGAAATTAAGGATCATTTCCGTTATTTTTGTGGAAAGTCTGTGAAATGAGAAAAGCAGTCGTTTTATTACCGTTGATTTGTTTGCTCCTGGTATCCTGTGATAAGGCAAAAATCTACGAAAAACACCTCGATAACGACCGGATCACCTGGAACCGCTTTGATGTGAAGACTTTTAAGGTCGATATTGAAGACATCTCCTCATCTTACGATTTCTACATCGCCATCAGGCATATTACCGCATTTCCACTGGATCACATCGACATTGAATTCAATATTTATACCCCATCCGGTGAAGTAAGGTTGCTTGAACAAACCATCAAACTGAAGGACGGCGAAGGCAACTGGCTTGGCGATGGGATGGGCGACATGTGGGACTTCACCCGGCTGATAAGGGAAGATTTCCGGTTCAACGAAGCCGGCACCTGCACTGTTGAAATTTCCAGCACCATGCCACAGGCTGACCTGCCGGGGATCTTGCAGGTGGGGCTGATCGTTCGACGCAAATAATAATCAGCCGACTACAGATTTAAAGCACCAAATACCAAGCACCAAATTCCAAACAAATTCGAAAAATCAAAAAGCAAATTCAAAAAGCTGAATTTTGTCATTCTGATTTCTTTAAAATTGCGGAAAGTATATTTCTTAATTCTCCGGTTTCTTTTACCAAATATTCCCCTTTTGATTTAAGTTCTGTTTCCAGGATATTTGTTGACAAAATGATTTTTAACCAATAAATTGTTTCCTTGGATTCTTTTCTACTAATTTTTAATTTCATGATAAAATCTTTCTGACTCAGTGCTTCGTTCGCCTCGATATAGTTTGCCCCTATTGAGCCAGATGAACGGACTACCTGTTTAACATCTTCAATATTCGACGTCGTTCGAGGAAGGTTTTTGGTAAAATTCCTGACAGCAATCGCCAGTTTTATAGTTCTGTCTTCTAAATCATACATATGAATTTGGTTTAAAGATTCATATGTTTATCCGGATTTTTAGGAAATATACCCGATTACCAACAGGATTTTTTTTCTTTAAAGATAGAATTGAATGGTATATTGCTCTAATTCAGTATTTTGAAAAATTAAAAACAGTTTTGAATTTGCTTTTTGATTTTTCGAATTTGTTTGGAATTTGGTGCTTGGTATTTGGTGCTTGCCAAGCTATTGGTGCTTGGTGCTTGGTATTTGTTTGGTATTTGGTGCTTGGAATTTGGTGCTTCACTTGAGTATTTCCAGCACCCTTGCGCGATCTATAGTCAGTTGTTCCCGCAGTGCCGAGAGGTTCTCAAACTTCTTTTCATCCCTTATTCTTTCAATGAAATAGATGATGATGCGGTCGCCGTAAATCTCTTCATCAAAATCAAAGATATTCACTTCGATGGTCAGGTCGCCGACATCGATGGTCGGGCGGTAACCAATATTCCCCATTCCTTTGTAGATATGGCCGTGGTAGTCGACCTTGCAGGCGTAAACGCCAATGGCTGAGATCAGCTTGTACTCATCTTCAAGCTCGATATTGGCGGTTGGAAAACCGATGGTGCGCCCGATGCGGTTTCCGTAAACAACCTTGCCGGAAATGGAATAGTCATAGCCAAGAAGGCTGTTCGCCAGTTTCACATTCCCATCCACCAATGCTTTCCTGATCTTGGTCGAGCTGATCGGCACCCCGTCGATCATATGGGCAGGAACCTCTGAAAGCTCAAAGCCGAAAATTTTGGAAAGGCCTTTCAATTCGTTAAACCCGCCATGGCGGTCTTTACCGAAATGATGATCGTATCCCACGATCAGCTTATGGACCTTGATTTTATCCACAAGGTAGCGCTTCACAAAATCGGCAGAAGAGATATTTGAAAACTCCTTTGTAAAAGGGATAATGATAAGGTGATCGATCTGGCACCGGCTGATGATCTCGTATTTTCTTTCCTGGGTATTGATGAATTTCAGGTTCTTACTATCGGAATGGATAACCAGGCGCGGATGGGGAAAGAAAGTCACCACCACCGTTTCGCCGCCGCAGCGCAGGGCTTCCTCCTTCATGGCGGCAAATATCTCCTGGTGCCCCTTGTGGACACCGTCGAAGGTGCCTACGCTCACAACAGGGTTCGGGACTGGCTGAAACAACTCTATGCTATGGTATATCTTCATTATACCAGCTTATTTTTAATCAGGTACTTAGCTATCTGCACCGCGTTGGTTGCCGCGCCTTTCCGCAGGTTATCCGATACGATCCAGAGATTCAGCCCGTTCGGTATGGTATCATCCCTTCTGATCCTTCCCACAAATACTTCATCCCTGCCACGGGCAAATTTAGGCATGGGATAAACCGAATGTGCCGGGTCGTCCTGGACTATTATCCCGGGCTCATCCGACAGCATCTTAACTATATCTTCAACAATAAACGGCTTCTCAAACTCCACATTGACCGATTCGGAATGCCCGCCGTATACCGGGACGCGCACTGCCGTAGCAGTCACCCGGATGCTTTCATCCCCGATGATCTTACGGGTTTCAAATCCCAGCTTGATCTCCTCCGAAGTATAATCTTCCCCCGAAAACGTTCCGGCCTCCGGGATAAGGTTCAGGTCGATGGGATGCGGGAAAAACAGTGGCGCTTCAATGCCTTTTCTTTCATTCTCAAGCTGAAGGTAGCCTTTAGCCCCGCTGCCCGTAACCGACTGGTAGGTGGAAACGACGACCCTTTTAATCCTGTACTTCCGGTGGAGGGGTGCCAGGGCCATCACCATCTGTATGGTCGAGCAGTTTGGATTGGCAATGATCTTATCTGTAGCTTTAAGGATGCCGGCATTGATTTCAGGGACTACCAGGGGGATCCCGGTATCTTTCCGCCAGGCCGATGAATTGTCGATCACAGTAGTTCCGGCTGAAGCAAATTTTGGTGCCCAGGTGCGTGAAACCTCCGCCCCTGCTGAAAAAATCGCAATATCTGCTTTCCTGTCAACCGCTTCCTGCAAGCCGATCACTGGGTAATCCTTTCCCTTGAACTTCACCGGCAAACCGACAGATCTCTCTGAGGCTACCGGGAAAAATTCATGATCGCCAAGGTTCTGCTCTTCAAGCATTTTGACCATTTCACCACCAACCAGTCCTGTTGCGCCAACAACACAGATTTTCATGTTTTTTCAGATAAGCGGTGCAAAAATAGTGAATTTAGGGATAGAAATTTTTTTCACCTACCGGGTATAATTCAGTGAAAAACCGGATAAACAGGAAAAAGCTTATGAGAAAATTTTTCCTTTTATCGATGTTGCTTCCGGTCTGTCTTTTCAGCCAGGTCACGGAAGATTTTTCGGACGGCGATTTCACCTCGGATCCGGCATGGACAGGCGATCTCAGCCATTTCAAGCTCAGTTCCTCCTCGGCTGTCCCGGCCGACCAGCACCCGGCCTTACAGCTGGATGCCCCTGCGGCAGGCATTTCTTCACTTGCAGTACCGGTTATTTTAAACGGCGACCTTGAGTGGAAATTCTGGGTAAAACACAGCTTTAACTCTTCTTCGGGTAATTATTCCCGTGTTTATCTTTTTTCCGACCGGCCCGATCTGTCTGCCCCGCTGGAAGGCTATTTCCTTCAAATCGGCGGCACCGGTGACAGTGTTGAGTTTTACCGGCAGGATTCGCTGGTAGAAACCCGGTTGCTTCGGCTGGATTCGGTGTATACCGGTAATTCGACGAATTCGTTAAGATTCCGGATTATGAGAAGCAAGGAAGGGGAATGGAATTTTTATGCTGATGATGCTGGTGGCCAGTCCCTTGTTTTCCAGGGAGAAACCGCGGATTTATCAATTGATGGCGGAGAATATTTTGGATTCAGGTGCAGCTACACATCTTCCAATGCCACGAAATTTTATTTCGATGATATTTATGCTGGTCCATTGATTATAGATAGTATCCCTCCTGCTCTTTTAAAGGCTGAAGTAGTCAATTCTGCAGAAATTTTACTGGAATTCAGTGAGCCGCTTAATAAAACTATGGCTGGGGATACTTTGTTTTATGAACTGATGCCCGGCTTAGGAAATCCTTATTCGGCCATCCTTTTGCCGGATCAGTCGCGGGTCAGTCTTTTCTTTGATCATGAAATGGAAAAAGGCATCGGATACACCCTTCAGATCTCAAATATGGCCGATAATGCAGGCAATGAAACGGGCCCTATCACCCGGGAAATCTGGTATTATCCCATTTCCCCGTACGACCTCATCATTACGGAAATCATGGCTGACCCGACACCGCCTTTTGATCTTCCGGAATTCGAATACCTGGAAATATACAACCGGTCTCCGGTTGATTTGAACATTGAGGATTTAATATTGATGATTGGAGGGACGGAGCATCAGCTGTCTTCAATTACCATTTCACCTGGCGGATATCTTGTTTTATGTGATGATGATGCCGTGGAAATTATGCAGCACGTAGCCACCGTTGCCGGTCTGCCGTCATTCAGCCTGCCCAACAGCGGTGCGGAAATCCGCTTATCCGATACTGCCGGCCGGGTCGTATGCTTTCTGGAATATGACCTTTCCTGGTATGCTGATGATGATAAAGCCGACGGGGGCTGGTCGCTTGAAATGATCGACCCTGCATATCCCTGTAAAAATGGGGAGAACTGGGCGGCATCGGTCAGTTCTTCCGGCGGTACCCCTGGCGGTGCAAACTCACATCCGGCCGGCCAGAACGGGGAATTTCGCATCCTCAGGATATGCAGTGCCGGAGAAGCGGAACTCGAAATTGAGTTCAATGAATCGCTCGACAGCCTGATGGCATCAGATACCAGCCGCTACCAGGCTGCACCCTTCCTGGGCAATCCAACCGTTGCAACCCCTGTCACTCCCGCATTCCGTTCCGTCAGGCTGCAATTCCGCGAAACCATGGTACCCGGCCAGGTCTACCGGCTGACGATAGTTCCTGGCCTGCCGAATTGCACCGGGGTCGGGTCCCCTGCAGAGCTGGGCTCTGATTTTGCTGTTACCCGGCCTGTTGATCCCTTCGACATTATCATCAACGAGATCCTCTTCAACCCGCCTGGCGACGGGGAGGATTACGTGGAGATTTACAACCGCAGCCCGAAGGCCATTGATCTGAACGGCCTTCTGCTGGCTTCCGTTAAAAGCTCTTCAACCGGAATTCCCGATACGCAATCGGTATCGCTGGCAGCCTATTGCAATACGCTCATGCCCTATCATTATCTTGCATTGTCGGCTGACCAGGAAATGGTGAAATCTCAGTTTTATACTGCCGATCCCGGGGCTTTCCTGGATATGGCTTCTTTTCCTTCTTTTAATAATGATAAGGGCTGTGTACTGCTCATGACAGGCGGGAAAACCGTTATCGACGAGATGGATTACAGTGAAGAAATGCATTTCCTGATGCTTGGATCTGCTGAAGGCGTGGCGTTGGAGCGCATCTGTACGGAAAGGCTGGGATATGATCCTGACAATTGGCATTCCGCCGCTGAGACCGCAGGTTTTGGGACGCCGGGTTACCAGAATTCGCAGTACCTGGAAGTCGCGGAAGACGACGAATCCGTTTCCCTTCAGCCTGAGGTGTTTTCTCCTGACGGGGATGGCAGGGACGACCAGCTCGGCATCGTATATAACTTTGATTCGCCCGGGAAACTGCTTTCCGTGCTGATCTTCAATGCTGACGGCCGGCTGGCGCGGAGGCTGGTGAACAATGAAATGCCCGGAACGCAAGGGGTTTACACCTGGGATGGCACCATGGACGACCGGACAGCGGCACAGAGCGGGATCTACATCGTTTACTTCGAAGCCCTTGCCATGGACGGGAAAACCAGCCGCTATAAAAAAGCGGCCGTTCTTACCCGGAACAGGTAGTTTTCAGTAGCTGGCATATGCAATCGTAGCCACGCTCACCCTGACGCCGGGTACCCCGAGCAACGCGGTGGCGCTGGCCTCAAGCGTGGCCCCCGTGGTGAGGACGTCATCGACCAGCAAGATATGCTTTCCACTGATCCTCTCCGGCTGGCTAATTGCGAAGATGCTTTCAACGTTCTCCCAGCGGTCGAAGCGCGTTTTCCGCGTCTGCGTCTGCGAATCCAATGTCCGGTAAAGACTGCGGGTTTCCAGCCGGATGCCCATTTTTTCTGCCAGGCCTTCTGCGAAAACTTCGCTCTGGTTATAGCCCCTTTTCCTGAATTTGCGGGGATGCAACGGAACAGGGACGACAAGCTCTGCTTCCCGGAAAATATCAGCCTGCCTCAATTCCATCCCGTACCATTTTCCCAGTCTGAACCCAATCTCAGGCCGGTCCTTGTACTTGAGCTGGTGAAGCAAATGCTGCACAGTCCCCCCTTTCTGAAAATACAGGTACGATGCCACCGCTTCAAGCTGCACCCGTCCCCAGAAAACCTTGTTCAACGGGTTATCCGGATCGTTGTGGAACCATGTCTTCGGAAGATGAAAATGGCAGAGTGTGCAGATCGCCTCCTCCCCCCGGGTCAGCGGCTGGCCGCAGCCCAGGCACAGGTTCGGGAAAAACAGGCAGAAGAGGTCGTCTGCCAGGTTGATTGTTTGTCTTATTAACTGTTTCATACCTTAGCTTTTTGACTTTCCCCTGGTTTAAACCTGGGGCAACTCAACCATTAATCCGGTTTTTCGCCCTAAAATACCCGGTCACCCCGGAAAAATATTACCTTTGGGTTGATACAAAAGGAATTATGCAGGAGCTTATCCTTGAAATCCGGGACCTATCCGTGGTCTTTCGTTCAGGGGCAGAAGAAAGTTGTGCCGTCGATAAGATCGGCTTTACACTGAAAAAGGGCCTCATTACCGGTATCGTAGGGGAGTCGGGTTCAGGGAAATCGGTTACCGCCCTTTCCCTGCTGCGATTGCTGCCTTCACCCCCTGCAATTGTCAGTGCAGGTAAAATGACCCTTTTCGACCAATCCGGCGCCGCTGTTGACCTGCAAAAGCTGACAGAGAAGCAGATGCGGGCTATCCGCGGGAACCGTATCTCCATGATCTTCCAGGAACCGATGACCAGCCTCAACCCTGTGATGCGTTGCGGTAAACAGGTGGTCGAAACCATCTGTTTACATCGTAGTGTTTCAGGTCATGAAGCAAAGGAGATCTGCCTGGAGCTGTTCAGGGAGGTGTTGCTGCCTCGCCCGGAAGAAGTCTTTTCGGCTTACCCGCACGAACTGTCGGGAGGCCAGAAACAACGCGTCATGATCGCTATGGCCATCGCTTCCCGCCCGGATATCCTGATCGCCGACGAGCCCACCACTGCCCTGGATGTCACGGTCCAGAAAAGCATTATCAGCCTGCTGAAAAGCCTTCAGTCGAAATACAACATGGCCATCCTGTTCATCACCCATGATCTCGGGCTGATCTCGGGGATAGCCGATGAGCTGCTGGTCATGAAAAACGGCATCATCGTCGAATCCGGTCCTGTCAGGGAAGTATTTGAAAATCCGAAGCATCCCTACACCAGGGCTTTGCTGGCCAGTCGGCTCCGGCTTGATAATTTCCCGGAAAGAAACCGGGAAATTTACAATAGCAAACCCTTGCTGGAAGTGGAAAAGCTCACGACGACCTTCCGGCAGCGAAATAAGAAAGCCGCCCTGAAAGCGGTTGACGATGTCAGCCTGGAGGTTTACCCCGGGGAAATCCTTGGCCTTGTCGGTGAATCGGGTTGCGGAAAAACGACCCTTGGCCGCAGCATCCTCAGGCTTATTGAACCAAGTGGCGGGAAAATACGTTACAAGGGGATGGAACTCACCGGTATGGCACCTTTAGGAATGAAAACGCTGAGAAAAGACCTGCAAATCATCTTCCAGGACCCTTATTCTTCCTTAAACCCGAAAATGACGATCGGTAATGCCATAATGGAACCAATGACCGTTCACAACATCGGGAAAAGCCGCCGGGAGCGGAAGCGGCTAGCCCTGGATTTGCTTTCAAAAACCGGGCTCGAAGAAAAGTTCTTCCATCGCTATCCGCACGAGCTTTCCGGTGGCCAGAGGCAACGGGCCTGCATTGCCCGGGCACTGTCGGTAAATCCCCAATTCATCGTTTGCGATGAGTCGGTTTCCGCCCTCGATGTCTCGGTCCAGGCCCAGGTGCTCAGCCTTCTGAAAGAACTGCAGGAAGAATTTGATTTTACTTACATTTTCATCTCACACGACCTTTCGGTCATAAATTTCATTTCCGACAGGATCGTGGTGATGAAGGACGGGAAGATCGTTGAAACCGGCACCCCGCTTGAGATTTTCCGGTTTCCAAAATCAGAATACACTAAAAAACTTATTGAGGCTATACCCTCTTAAATCAATATTATGTCAAAAAATAAGAAGTACCAGAAATCCAGGCCACGTGGCAAGAGTGCCTTCGCCGACAGCGTCCTGGGCATTTTTACCAAATCCCCCACCCGCGCACTGAATTACAAACAGGTGGCCGCCAGCCTTGGCGTTACTGATAAAGCCAGTAAAGACCTGGTTAGTATCATCCTCGTGGAACTTATCGAGGAAGGGGCCATCATGGAGATCAGCCAGGGGAAATACAGGCTTAATCCGGAAGTTATTTCCGAAATCCCGCAAATGAAGAAGTATATCATTGGCAAGGTGGACATGAAAGGCACCGGGAAAGCATATATTATGAATGAGGAAGGGGGTGAAGATATTTACTTCGCGCGCCCTCAACGGCGATAAGGTGAAAGTCCTCCTCTTCCCGAAGAGGAAAGACCATAAAACCGAAGGCCAGATCATAGAGATCCTGGAAAGGGGCAAGGAAAAGTACGTCGGCATTATCGATGTTTCGAAACATTTCGCATTCCTGATCTCCGATAATACCAACATGCCGGTAGATATCCTCATTCCGAAGGAAGGCATCAACAATGCGAAAAGCGGGCAGAAAGTGGTTGTCAGGATCACCGACTGGCCGGAGCACGCTAAGAACCCGGTAGGAGTAGTGGAAGATGTGCTGGGTACGCCAGGAGATAATGACGTGGAGATGAAATCGATCCTCGCCGAGTTCGATTTCCCCTGGGTCTTCCCGGAAAACGTCGAGAAAGAAGCGGAAAAGATCGATAGGGGGATTACGGGGGAAGAGGGGAAGAGGAGACGGGATTACCGTGATGTTTTCACCATCACCATTGATCCACCGGACGCAAAGGATTTCGACGATGCGCTCTCACTGAAAAAGCTGCCTAACGGCAATTATGAAGTCGGGGTGCACATCGCCGACGTATCCTTCTATGTTAAACCCGGCAGCCTGATCGACAAGGAAGCTTTCGACAGGGGAACTTCGGTCTACCTGGTCGACCGTACCATCCCGATGCTGCCCGAAAAGCTCTCCAATGACCTCTGTTCGCTTAAGCCGAACGAAGACAAGCTTTGCTATGCCGCGGTTTTTGAACTCGATGATAAGGCTGAAATCAAGTCGGAATGGATTGGCCGGACCGTGATCAATTCCAACCGGCGATTTAATTATGAAGAAGTCCAGCAAATTATTGAAACCGGGGTTGGGGATTTTTCGGAAGATGTCCTTATCCTGAACAAGCTCGCCACCACGCTTCGGGAAGACCGGCTGCGCAAAGGATCGATCAATTTTGACAGCCAGGAGGTGAAATTTGTGCTAGACGAAAAAGGAAAGCCCATCGGCGTTTATATCAAGGAGCAAAAGGAATCCAACCGCCTGATCGAGGACTTTATGCTGCTGGCCAACCGCAAAGTGGCTGAGCTGATCGGAAAGGTCAGGCAGGGCGACAAGGCAAAGACCTTTGTCTACCGAATCCATGATTCGCCAAGTGTGGAAAAGCTGGCTACCTTCTCGCAGTTCTTATCCAAGCTGGGGTATAAGCTGAATATCGAGAACCGCAAAGGACTGGCATCGTCATTCAACAACCTTTTCAAGCAGATCGAAGGAAAGGGCGAGCAGAACATGATCGAAACCATTGCGATCCGGACCATGGCTAAAGCCATTTATTCAACGGTGAATATCGGACATTACGGGCTGGGGTTCCGGTTCTACACTCACTTTACCTCCCCGATCCGCCGCTATCCCGACCTGATGGTCCACCGGCTGATCGACCAGTACCTGAAGGGGGGAAATTCCGTAGGGCAGGATGAATACGAGAAAAAATGCGAATATTCTTCCGATATGGAACGGAAAGCCGTAGAAGCCGAGCGCGCCTCGGTCAAATACAAGCAGGCCGAATACCTGATGGATAAGATCGGGCAGGAGTTCTACGGGCTCATTTCCGGCGTCAGCAAATGGGGGATCTATGTCGAGCTTATCGAGAGCAAATGCGAAGGGATGGTCCGCCTGCGCGACCTCGCCGACGATTATTATTTCCTCGATGAAGAAAACTACCAGGTAACCGGCCAGCGCAATGGCTACCAGTATAAACTGGGCGATAAGGTGAAGATCAAGGTGAAAAAGATCGACCTTTCAAGGAAGGAGATGGATTTCCAGATCATCAACGAAAAGCCTGTTCTCCCGGGACTCAGAAGGAGATAATGGTCATTTTCTGTATGCCTTTGTGGTTAATCCTTTGAAAATTATAAATTTAACCTTTTTGTTTTGTCAGAAGGGTAATGATTAGCCCAATTACCGGTGTTAGCATGAAGCTCAGGAAAAACGACCATTCCTCGCCGATTTTCCTCTTTTTCCCGATTTTTTCCGATACCACCAGGGCTAAGATATACCACAGGGTGAAAATGATGCTGAACCAGAGAGCATTCATGGGCGGTGTGTTTTAGTAGAAATAAATATAAAGAAAGATGATCGGGATCAGGATACCGAGGATCGTGAGCCAGGCGCCGCGCCCGGTGATCCCTTTGGAACCTTTGATGAGGAACAGCCCGGTGATGGCCAGGATGATCAATGCACCGGCAAAGACATCCGATATCCATTTCCAGCTCTCCTGCGGGTTATAATGCAGGTAATTCATCTCACGGAATAAAGGCCGTCTCCTGACGATTTCCAGCAACCCGTAGCCGGATTCGGTATTGATGTAGGCTGCTCCGCCTTTCAGGAAAACCTTAATTTGCCCGCTTTCAGGGAAATAGTGGTTTTTATAGTTCTTTTCCTCGCCCAGCTCCTTCATGACCTCCTTCACCTCGGCCTTGGAAACGCCCGGATATAGCCTGGCCGGGTTTTCAATCGTTATTTCCTCGCGGATAATGATATAGTTGGGGTTCCAGTCGTCGAGGTGGTTCAGGGCAATCCCTGAAATTGAATACACCAGGGTAAGGCCGAAAAACAGGAAGCCGAAATCACGGTGCACTACCCGGGACCATTTTCTCCATTGAAATTTCATTCCTTCTTGTATTAAAAACAAAAAAGGGCTTTCGATAAGCCGAACCTATCAAAAACCCTTTTTTGTTTTGTTAAGCAATTCTTTTATTCTTCAACTACTTTGAAAGCCGCGCAGGCAATGGCATACTGCGGCACATGATAGTAATTCTTGTGGTCGGCGTCTTCCGTTGTTTTTTCTTCCTCGGGAACAGCCTCTTCTTCAATCGGCTCAATCACGCCTTTTACTGAAACCACGCTGCCTTCAAGCTCGGGTTCGAAAACGCTCACTTTTTCACTGGTGGTTATTTTTACGCGTTTCTCAGGATCCTCACCGATAAGGAACATCTTTTTTCCGCCGTGCTTGCAAACATGCACAACCATGCCGCTTACCTCAACTTCTTTGCCAACATTCTGGGCTGCATATTCCTGGAAATTTTCCGGGCTTACTACCACGGTTGCTTCAGCAGTGACTGCAACTGGTTTTCCTTTCATGTCCTGGGCAAAAAGTGTGGATGCTGACACCAGGAAAAAAGTAACTAATGCTAATAAGGTTAATTTTTTCATTTTATCTTTCTTTATTTGGTTTCGAAGCGCAAAGTTAAAAAAACTTTCATTCGCCATCCGAAGTGGCGCCTGTGATCTGTATCCCGTCGTATCGTTGCTCTACGCCGTTTTTGTACGAAACGATGATGAAGGGCGTACCGTCGTAATTATAGAAGATCCATTCGCCTTCCCTGCGGCCCATCACATATTCCCCTTCATCCTTCCGGTTGCCGTTATCCCAGTACCAGGTGTGCTTGCCGTGCGGATTATCTTCAATAAACCGGCCTTCAAACCTGAGCACTTTCTGCTTCCCGATCTCTGCAGGAATGTCCCAGTACTTCCATAAGCCATTCCGCATGCCCTGGGCATAGCTGCCCTCCGTTTCATTATCTCCGACACGGTAATACCACTCGCCTTCTTCGTTCCCTTCCAGGAATTCCCCTTTTGTGATGATATTCCCTGCCTCGTCATATTCGGTCATTATCCCGTCAGCAAAGCCATTGTAATAGGTCTCTTCCCTGAGCGTCTGTCCGCCGGGGTAGTACCAGCGCCATTCACCCTCGGGCTTACCCAGCCGGTAAACACCTTCCTGGTCGGTCATCCCGTTCGGGTGGTAGTATTTCCACGGGCCTTCCTTGATATCTTTTGTGTACTTGCCTTCGGCCCGTAAAGTCCCGCTGTCGTAATATTCCTTCCAGTATCCATCGCGCTCGCCTTTTTCCGTAACCACCCCCTCGCCAATCATGATCCCGTTCTTGAAGATATACGACCGCTCGACCGATCCGTCGGGGGCAAATTCCCTCCTCACCCCTTCCAGCTTGCCTTCTTTGTTGTAAGTCGCGGCTATCTTGACTTTCCCATCGGGATAATAATCTTTTCTTACATCAAGCTTGACGAGTTCCGCCACATTTTCAAGCTTGGTGCCATCGGCAAATTTGGCGGTGGAAAGGAGGTTCCCGTCTTTGTCGTACTCTTTGAAATATCCGTTCTCTTTGCCATGCTTGTAACTGCCTTCCATCATGATCTTCCCGTCGGCATAGAAGAATTTCCAGACCCCGTGCTTGCGGCCGTTATTGTCGTACCGGTTGATGAGCTCGCGTTCGGTAATGAAACCGCTCTTGTAACTGATCAGGGTGATGATCCTGCCATCTGTGTCAAATTCTTTTGCAAGGCCTTCTTCCAGGCCGTTTTTAAAGTTCACCTGCTTTTTGATCCGGCCGTCGGGAAAGTAATACGTGGTCATTCCCTCTTTCTGGTCCTCCTTAAAAGTTTCTTCAATTATTTCATCTTCGCGGTAAGTCTTCCGTATCCCATCCTTCATCCCTTTCAGGTAACTGATCTCCATGGTGACCTTGCCCTTTTCATCATAAAATCTCCAGGTACTGTCGAGCTCAAAATTTTTCCGGCTTCCTTCCGAAACCAGGATCCCCGCTTCATTAAAGGTCTTCCAGTATCCATCCGGTTTACCTTCTCGCATCATGCCTTCGCTGGCTATATTTCCGTTGGAATGGTAAAATACCTGGTAGCCGTCGGAAACGACCTTGTTCTCTTCCTGGGCAAAAATTAATACCTGGCCCAGGATCATAAAAGATGAAAACAGCAGTAAAATTCTTTTCACTTCAGTTAAGTTATTTGATCAGCTTAGCTTTCCTGGAAATTTCCAGCATTTTTTCAATCGGTATCTTAGCTTTATCAATAATATCCTGCTCAAGCCTGATCTCCGGCCTTTCATTTTTAAGACAGAGGTAAAGCTTATGCATCGTATTCAGCTTCATGTAAGGACAATCGTTACAGGAACAGGTTTCATCCGAAGGAACTATAATGAATTCCTTATCCGGTGATGATTTCTTCATCTGGTAAAGGATACCGGTTTCTGTTGCCACGATGTATTTCTTAGCATCATCCTTCATGGTAAAATTAAGCAATGCTGTGGTGGATCCTATAAAATCTGCCAATGCCAGCACTTGGGCCTTGCATTCGGGATGGGCTATCAGTTTAGCATCCGGATGGGCTATCTTCAGCTTGATAACGGCCTCTGTCTGTAAAATGTCGTGCACCTCGCAGGTTCCGTCCCAGAGGACCATGTCCCTGCCGGTCAGCTGATTAATGTATCCGCCAAGATTTTTATCCGGGGCGAAAATGAGTTTCTGGCCTGGCGGGAAAGATTCGACGATCTGAACGGCATTCCCGGAGGTGCAGATCACATCCGAAACAGCCTTGACTGCCGCGCTGCAATTGATATAAGAGATAACCTTATGATCCGGGTATTTATTAATGAATTCTGAAAATTTATCAATCGGGCAATTATCCGCCAGTGAACAACCCGCATTCATATCAGGGATCAGGACTTTTGTAGAAGGATTAAGAATTTTAGCCGTTTCAGCCATAAAATGGACCCCGGCAAAAACAATGATATCAGCTTTAGACTTTTCAGCCTGTTGTGATAACCCTAAACTATCTCCCACATAATCCGCTATTTCCTGTATTTCATCTGCCTGGTAATAATGCGCAAGCAATATGGCATTCTTCTCTTTCTTTAACTGTAAGAAACCTTTTTTAAAATCCATTGATTTATCTCCGTTGGTTTCCATAATACTTATCAACCCCTTATTATAATTAAATTAAACCTTAAAATTTTTATGTCTATCTATTATGCCTGTTCATAACCGTGATAACTTTCTCCTGTAAAACTTGACAAAGTGAGTTATCGGACTTTATTAACAGTATTTTTTACAAAGTTCTTTATTATTCTTTGATTTTACGAAAATTATGAATTATTAACATCCTGTTGATATTCTGCATTGTTTACAACTTTAAGGTTATGAACAGTCATTTCATGTTTATAACAGTCCTTTGAAATATTGATTAAATATGAAAAAAAGATCATAAGTTTTGTTTATGTAGAATTGAATTGAATTATTAACAAAACAGGTGCCATTGTTAGAGATTTATGAACAGGTACAAACAGTTAATTGTTTTTAAGATGAAAGTGATTTTTTAACCGCAAAGGCGCGCTAAGGATATCACAAAGGCGCACTAAGATTAGTTTATTGATATTTAAATACTTTGCGTGCCTTTGAGTTGTACTTTGCGTGCCTTTGTGGTTAAATAAAAATAAGAATTTATGTGTTTATCTTAGTAACTCATGAATTAAAATATACCGTATTAGTGCAATAAACAGATTATCCAGCTAACTTTGTTTATAATAAATTAAGGTTAAATGAATAACGAAATAATCCCCATTGCTGCCGATCACGGCGGTTTTAAGCTGAAGAGTTTTCTTGTAGAACAGCTTGCTTTAAACGGTTACCAAATCAAAGATATGGGTACTTATAATGATGAAAGTGTGGATTATCCCGATTTCATTCATCCTCTTGCCGGCGCAGTAAATAACGGAACTTACCAAAGGGGGATCATTATCTGCGGAAGCGGGAACGGCACCCAGATGGTGGCCAATAAATACCCGAACGTAAGGGCTGCTCTATGCTGGACGGAAGAAATTGCCAGGCTGGCCCGTCAGCATAACGATGCAAATATTTTGTCGTTACCCGGACGGTTTGTGAGCAAGGAACTGGGATTAAGTATGACTTTGATCTTCCTGTCGACGGATTTTGAAGGTGGAAGGCATCTTGAGAGAGTGAATAAAATAAGCCCTTGATGCTAGGTCATTAATCTTAAGACGAAGACCAGAGACCAAAGACCAAAGACTAAAAAAATGGAACTGCAGAAGAAATTTTTGAAGGATGCTGAAAAGATCAGCTTTGACCTGGAACACAGGCGTAAGCTTCAGCATAACATTTCAAAATATAACGTGAAGGTGGTGGAAGGCAAGAAGCAGTTTTCCGACCTTGACCTGGCCCGGAAACGCGCCGCCAACCTGAAGCATAAGATCCTTTATGATCTGGATAAATACCTAATTGAGTTTGAAGTCGCCTTTGAAAAGAACGGCGGAAAGGTTATCTGGGCTTCAACCCAGAAAGATGCCACCCGGGAGATTTTATCCATTCTGAAAAGCCATAAGGCCAAATCGGTAGTGAAGTCGAAATCGATGACGACCGAAGAGCTGGAGCTGAATGAAGTCC
Organism: uncultured Bacteroidales bacterium; assembly: GCA_964371595.1. GTDB lineage: Bacteria > Bacteroidota > Bacteroidia > Bacteroidales > JAGOPY01 > JAGOPY01. The sequence continues at coordinate 28,831 of CAYJNJ010000023.1, forward strand.
TAGAAAGAAAGAAGATAGAAGCCATTGAGACCGACCTGGGCGAATTCATCGTGCAACTCGCCGGCGAAAAACCCTATCACATCCTCACCCCGGCCATGCACAAATCAAAAGAGGATGTGGCGGCACTGTTTAAGCAGAAATTCAATCTGCCGGAAAATTCAACCCCGGAACAGATCACGGCTTTTACCAGGGACCACCTGCGGGAGAAGTTCAGGGAGGCCGATGCCGGGATCACCGGGGCCAACTTCCTGCTTGCAGATGTAGGTGGTATCTGTCTGACCGAGAATGAAGGCAACGGCCTGATGTCGATGGCTTTCCCGAAGGTGCATATCGTGGTAGCCGGCATCGAAAAGCTGCTCCCCTCGATCAACGACCTGCAGCTCTTCTGGCCTTTGCTGGCAACTTTTGGCACGGGACAGAAGGTGACAGCATACAACAGCATCGTTTTTGGTCCGAAAAAGGATGAAGAGCCCGACGGACCGGAAGAAATGTACGTAATCCTGCTCGACAACCGGCGGACGGAAGTCTTGAAGCAGGAGAGGGTGCGCAGGGCTTTGTCGTGCATCCGTTGCGGCGCCTGCCTGAACGCTTGTCCCGTTTACAAAAATATCGGCGGATATACCTACGACTCCGTCTATACCGGCCCGATCGGCTCGGTGATCACGCCTTACCTTGAGAACATGCGTGATTACAAGCACCTGAGCTTCGCTTCCTCCCTCTGCGGGAGCTGCACCGATGTCTGCCCCGTGCATATCCCCCTGCATGAGCTTTTGCTGGTGAACCGCCATGAAAGCATAGAACAGGGACTGAATACCACCGGTGAAAGGTTCATGATGAACAACGTCAGGAAAGTGCTGCTGAGCCGCAACATGATGAACATGAGCGGCAGCATGAAGAACATGATGTTCAGATATTTTTTCAGATCAGCCTGGGGCCCGCGCCGCGAGCTCCCCATCCTCGAAGCCAAAACCTTCAACAAGCTCTGGAAAGAGCAACAGGAAAAGAAAAAGAAAGAAGCCGCAAAGGAACAGGAAGAGGATAACGCATAAAAACAGTAGGGGCGACCGCCAACTGCCAACTGCCAACTGCCAACCGCCAACTGCCAACCGCCGATCCCACGTCGCAAGCTCCTCGGGACAGGCTGCCGACTATTTCTTCCTCGCCAGCTTCACCGGTGCCGGGTACAATTCTGCCAGCTTTGCCTGTAGCTCTTCGCCCCTTAGGTTTTTCCCGATGATGATGCCATTGGTATCGAGCAATACATTGGAAGGGATGGAACGGATGCCATAAAGCTTGCCGGCCGCATTCTCCCAGCCCGCCAAGTCGGAAACATGGGACCAGGTAAGGCCATCGTCTTTGATGGCGCCCAGCCAGCGGTCACGGTTGCTGTCGAAAGAAACGCCGAAAATATCAAAGCCCTTTGCGTGGTATGTATTATACATATTCACCAGGTTGGGGTTTTCTGCGCGGCATGGCGAGCACCAGGAAGCCCAGAAGTCAACGAGGAGATAGCCTTTGCCGGCATAGTCGGAAATGGAAACTGCAGTGCCGGCCGAATCGGCCATGGCGAAAGGAACATACCGTTGCCCTACAGCCACTCTCTTCAGCGTTGCCAGGTATTCCTGCAGGTAAGCCGTGTAAATGGAATGCGATAAGCTGGTATCAAAAGCACCCAGCGCCTGGTCAAGCTCTTCCAGTTCGTAGGTATATGAATTCCGGTATATGATATACGGACTGATAAATGAAGCGGGATTCTGAAGGACGTATTTCTTTGAGAAATCAATCCTCTGCTCATCCTGAACAGTAAGCAGCGAATCATAATAGTTTGCCTTTGCCTGGTCGCCGATCTCCATGGCGGTGTTATACATCTGGTAACTCTCCCTGATCTTCAGGTTGAACTGGTCGAGCATATCGAGATAGCTGTCGTATGCCGCCTGGTTCTTCGACCCGGTGATCTTCGACTTGTTGATATCCTTCGTCATGATGTTTACAGTGATCTCTGCCGGCTCGATGAAGAACGGAACGGATGATTTGGTGGAATGAATGGTGAGGTAATAGACTTCAGGGTAGTCAACAGCCCCCTTGAAGCTGAACTTTCCATCGGCCAGGCGGGCCGAATCGATCGTTACCATAGGGTTTTCAACCCGTTTCTGTAAGTAGACCATACCGTTGAACACAGTATCTACCGTACCGTTGATGGTGAAGGCATTTTTAACCGGTTTTTCGCAGGAAGCCAGGATTATGGTTGCCAGGAGAATGAATGAGATGTTTTTTAACATATTGAATATTTCATTAATTAATTTTCAGCAAAATAGTATAAATTTCTCTGCGTAACTTTGAGCTTTCTTTGCGAAACTCTGTGTAACAGCTTATAGGCTATACCGCAAAGTAACGCAAAGTTCACACAGAGTTTCGCAAATATTTATCAAAAGAGATTCTGCAGCAAAACTACTAAACAAATCCTTAATCCGCTTTCCTTGAGAAGAATAAAAACTGGATCAGTAGGATGATCAGCGTGGTCAGCACCGAATTGATCAGAACTTTCAGCATTGTATAGAAGAACTCGCTGAAACGGAAAACCTCCATGTAAAACAGGATCAGGTGGTGCAGGAAAACCAGGATCAGCGTGTACGCCAGGAACCAGCCGGCGCCGGAATCCCTGACATTAGGGTACTGCCAAGGCTCCACATCGTCTTTTTTACCAACCAGCCTGATAACCCCCGGCCGCAAAAAAGCCATCGTCACTGCTGCCGCGGCATGCATACCGGGCGTGTGCATGAAAAAATCGACCGTAAGCCCCATCGCGAAGCTCCAGCTTAACAGCCAGAATCCGGTAATCTCGAATGGGAGCATCAGGATAAAAAGCACATAAACCTGCGGGCTGATGTACCCGGTCACCTGGATCTTGTTGAAAACGAAGATCTGCGCCAGTGCCAGCAACACAAAACGGGCGATATTTCCTGCCAGCTTCCTATTCATTGGGCACGGTGGTTTTTAAGCGTAATAACTCATGCCGTTCGGTATTCTCAACGATATAAACATAAGTAATGCTGTTGTAATCGATCGAAAACCGGATCTTCCCCTTCTTGAACACATTTTCCAGCTCGTCGTCAATGTATTCCACGGTCCCGATCATGATCCCCTCGGGAAAAATCTGCGAATTGCCGCTGGTCAGGATCGTATCGCCAGGAACCAGGTGCACATGCGACGGGATGTGCGAAATATCGCCGAGCCGGTAGTTTTTCCCGTCCCATGAAACATTCACGAGCTGGTCGTTCTTCTTGATCCTTCCGCTGATGCGCGAATCTTTATGAAGGATCGAAATGCCGGAACTGTAATGTTCCGATACATCAATGATGATGCCTATCACGCCGTCGGTCGTCACTACGCCCATATCTTTCTTGATCCCGGCACGGTAGCCCTTATCGACCATGAAATAGTTGTTGCGGAACTGGACCGAATTGCTGATCACCTTTGCGCTGATGTAATGCAGCGAAAGGCCGTTTTCGAGCCTGACCAGCGAGTCGGGTAAAGTCTTCGTTTTCAGTTTCAGCAGCGATCGCAGCCGTGCATTTTCCGTAGCGAGCTCGTTATTGGCCCTCTTCAGCTCGAAGAAATCGGAAAAATTGGAGTAAACCGTATTCAACCGCCCGGTTATCCCTCCTGTGGTGCTTACAATTCCCGACCTCTGGTAATAGTTGTTGTTATATATGAGAATAAATGAGATGATCATGAAGATCACATAAAAGAACAGAAACTGGTACCTGGAAATGAATGCCAGCAGGTTTCTCATCTTACTTGATCAGGAAGGTGAACTTATCAAAATTCTTAAGCGCAATCCCGGTGCCTCTTGCCACGGCCCGCAACGGGTCCTCGGCCATATGCACAGGGAGCTTGGTTTTTAAATGAAGCCTTTTGTCCAGTCCGCGAAGCAATGATCCGCCACCTGCCAGGTAAATACCGGTGCGGTAAATATCGGCGGAAAGTTCCGGCGGTGTCATTTCCAGGGCGTTCAGGACAGCTGCTTCTATCTTTGAGATTGATTTATCGAGCGAATGGGCAATTTCGGCATAATTAACGGTGATCTCCTTCGGGATGCCGGTGAGCATATCGCGTCCGTGCACCGGGAAATCGTCAGGCGGGTTGTCGATATCGGTGAGCGCGGCGCCAACTTCGATCTTGATCCTTTCGGCCGTGCGTTCCCCGATGTTGATGTTATGCTGCTTGCGCATGTATTCTTCGATGTCGGCATTGAAATCATCGCCGGCGATGCGGATGGACTTATTGTTCACGATACCGCCGAGGGCAATGACCGCGATCTCGCTGGTGCCACCACCGATGTCGATGATCATGTTACCGGTTGGCTCCAGCACGTCGATCCCGATGCCGATAGCTGCGGCCATTGGCTCGTGGATCAGCCTGACCTCTTTAGCGCCGGCCTGCTCTGCTGAATCTTTAACGGCCCTTTCTTCTACTTCCGTGATCCCGCTGGGGATACAGATAACCATCTTTAATGCGGGAGGGAAAACATTGTTCTTAAAACCGATCATCTTGATCATTTCCCGGATCATGATCTCGGCGGCTTTGAAGTCGGCGATAACCCCGTCACGAAGGGGCCTTATCGTACGGATATTCTCGTGGGTCTTGCCGTGCATCATCATCGCTTTCTTTCCTACGGCGATGACTTTGCCGGTATTCCTTTCCAGGGCGACGATCGAAGGCTCGTCAACCACAACCTTGTCGTTATAAATAATGATCGTATTGGCAGTTCCAAGGTCAATGGCGATTTCTTTTGTAAGAAATGAAAAAAGTCCCATCTATATTTTCAGTTAGCGCTGGTTAAAACATTAATGTTTAAAATGCCGGGTCCCGGTAAAAACCATAGCCAGGCCATGTTTCCGGCAATAATCGACCGAATCCTGGTCCCTGACCGAACCGCCGGGCTGAATAATGGCTGTAATGCCTGCCTGGTGGGCGATCTCAACGGAATCGGCAAAGGGAAAAAAAGCATCCGAAGCCAGTACGGCTCCTGAAAGATCAAAATGGAACTCCCTGGCTTTTGCAATGGCTTGTTTTAACGCATCAACCCGTGAAGTTTGCCCCACCCCGCTGGCGACCAGTTGTTTGTTTTTTGCCAGCACGATCGCATTGGAGCGGGTATGCTTCACGATCTTGTTGGCAAATACCAGGTCGGCAGTTTCCTGTTCTGTCGGGGCTTTTTCGGTCACGACGCGCAGGTCATCCTTCGTCTCGGTTTTCAGGTCCTTATCCTGGCCGATCATGCCGTTCAGCATCGACCTGAATTGCCGCGGCGGAAATTCAAATTCTCCCTGCTGCAAAATTATTCTATTTTTCTTGTTTTGAAGCTTTTCCAGCGCACTTTTTTTATAGCCCGGCGCCAGGATCACTTCGAAAAAAAGCTTGTCGATTTCTGTTGCCGTTTCCTCGTCGATCTCCCGGTTGGCAATCAAAACGCCCCCGAAAGCCGAAACCGGGTCGCCGGCAAGGGCGTCCTTCCACGCATCGGTCAGGTTGGCACGGCTGGCGCATCCGCAGGCATTATTATGCTTCAGGATGGCAAAAGTCGGCTCTTCAAATTCACTGATCAGGGCAATGCCGGCCTCAAGGTCGCCGAGATTGTTGTAAGAGATCTCCTTTCCGTGCAGGCGGGTGAATACCCTGTCAAGGTCACCGTGGAAAGTACCCTTCTGGTGCGGATTCTCGCCGTACCGGAGGGTGTAGGGGGGCTGGAAATACCCCAGGATAGCCATATCGTAATGAGAGGAAATACCAAAAGCCATGCCCGCGTAGCGACGACGTTCTTCACGGCTGGTAACCCCCTTTTGTTCCTTCAGGATCTTTAACAGCCCGGGATAATGTTTGGAAGAAGGGATGATGAGCACATCTTCAAAATTTTTCGCTGCGGCACGGATAAGGGAGATCCCGCCGATATCTATCTTTTCTATAATATCTTCTTCGACATCCGTTTTTGCCACCGTTTCTTCAAACGGGTACAGATCTACGATAACCAGGTCAATTGCGGGGATACCGAATAATTTGGCCTGTTCCAGGTCTTCTTTGTTTTCCCTGCGGAAAAGGATCCCCCCGAAGACTTTAGGATGTAAAGTTTTAACACGCCCGCCGAAAATGGATGGATACGCGGTAAGCGTTTCAACAGCGATTGCCGGAATGCCCAGTGAGGCAATAAATTCATACGTGCCGCCGGTGGAATACAGGCTCACGCCCAAGCGGTGAAGCTCCCTGATGATCTCTTCCAGCCCGTCTTTGTAATAAACAGAAACCAGTGCACTACTGATTTTCTTTTCCATTTTGAAAGATATTATTGTTATTCGGATGAAACATCAAATATAAGGGTTAATTCTCTTTCCAATTGTATTAATTTTACCCCATTATCCGCATGTATTTATTATGAAGATATTCCTGAAGCTCCTTAGAGAAAGTTACCTGTTTGCAATTCATGAGATCGTCATGAACAAGGTCAGGACGCTGCTTTCCCTCCTGGGGATCACAATCGGTATCTTTTCGGTCATTTCGGTTTTCACCATATTTGATTCGATGGAAAGCTCCATCCGGTCAAGCATTAATACGCTGGGCAACGATGTGCTTTTTGTACAGAAATGGCCCTGGGCAATGAGTGGTGATTATCCCTGGTGGAAATACATGAACCGGCCCGAAGCCTCCCTTACCGATCTGAAGGAGATCCAGCGCCGCAGCCAGGCATCCCAGGCAAGCGCTTACCTTTCGGGTGCCGGCGGAACTGTTAAATACCGGGAAAAGGCTGTCGATAATGCCAATGTGATCATCGTTTCGGAAGATTATGATAAAGTGATGCCGGTAGATGTGGCGGAAGGGCGGTTTATATCGCAGATGGAATTCAAGAGCGGCAGGCCGGTGGTTGTCATCGGTTCCGATATCGTCGATAACCTGCTGGAAACTTCCGATCCGATCGGTAAAAAAATCAAGATATTCGGCCTGAATGTGGAGGTGATCGGGGTGATGAAAAGAGAAGGCGACAATATTTTCGGCAATACCTCCGACGACCAGATGATCGTACCAGTGAATTTTGCGAGGAACCATATGGATGTCAGGGAACTTCAGGGCGCCATCGTTGTCAAGGCAAAACCGGGCGTTACGCTGGATGAAATGAGGGATGAGCTGACCGGTATCATGCGGGCGGTGCGGAAACTAAAACCTAAAGCCGAGGATAATTTCGCAATCAACCAGACGGATATCATTTCCAAAGGTTTCGACCAGTTGTTCGGCGTTATCGCGGTCGTGGGTTGGATCATTGGCGGCTTTTCGCTGCTGGTGGGCGGGTTCGGGATTGCCAATATCATGTTTGTTTCGGTAAAAGAGCGCACCAGGATCATAGGGATACAGAAATCACTGGGTGCCAAGAACTATTTTATCCTTCTTCAATTCCTTTTTGAAGCGATATTTCTTTCACTTCTCGGGGGGATTGTCGGGCTGCTCATCGTTTTTATCCTTACCTTCACTATATCACAGGTTTTTGACATGGAACTGGCACTGACCCAGGGGAATATCCTGCTCGGTATCTTTGTTTCGGCCTTTATTGGCTTCGTTTCGGGGATGATCCCAGCATGGAACGCTTCGAGGCTTGACCCCGTCGAAGCCATGCGTTCAACATTCTGAATTTTTCCCTTTTCCGGAAAATTTTTCAGGTCGACCGGGTATATTTTTCCAAAACACGGATTAATATGCAGATTAAGTGCTATTTTTAACAGTTGAAATATTATGGAAAAACGATGGGTATTAAAACCGCAAGGTAACCAGGACCTGATAAGGCATCTGAGTAAGGTATTGAATATTAATGAATACCTTGCAAACCTGCTGGCCCAGCGTGGCGTCACCAGCTACGACCAGGCGAAAGCCTACTTTCGTCCGCAGCTGGAGCACCTGCACGACCCTTTCCTTATGAAAGACATGCACCTTGCCGTGGAGAGGATCGAAAAAGCGCTGAAAAAAGGGGAGAAAATCCTCGTTTACGGAGATTATGATGTGGATGGGACCACGGCGGTAGCCCTGGTGTATACTTTCCTGAAAACGATGCATGATGATGTTGATTTTTATGTCCCGGACCGTTACAGTGAAGGCTATGGCATCTCTTTCAAAGGGATCGATTTTGCCGCAGCTAACGGTTTCACCCTGATCATAGCGCTCGACTGCGGGATCAAGGCCAACGAAAAAGTGAGCTACGCAAATGAGCGAAAGGTCGATTTCATCATCTGCGACCATCACCGCCCGGGCGATACCCTTCCCGAAGCCATCGCCATCCTCGACCCGAAAAGGGACGATTGCGAATACCCGTATAAAGAGCTTGCGGGCTGCGGCATCGGTTTTAAACTGATCCAGGCTTTTGCATGGAAAAATAATATCGCTTTCTCCTCTCTTGAAGAATACCTCGACCTGGTCGTGGTGAGCATTGCGTCCGATATAGTCCCGATCACCGGCGAGAACCGCATCCTGGCTTATTACGGGCTGAAGCGGATCAATTCCCAGCCCCGGGCCGGGCTTGAGGCAATCCTCAACGTCAGCAACAAGTACAGCAAGTCAAACGGCCAGGAAGGCCCGAACCGGCAGTATATCCGTGAGCTTACCATCAACGACCTGGTGTTCATCGTGGGGCCAAGGATCAACGCGGCAGGAAGGATCGAAAGCGCGCGTAACTCTGTGGAGCTGCTGATCACCAAAGATCCGGAACGCGCCTTCAAGCTTGGCAACCAGATTAACGAGCTGAATACCGAGCGCAAGACCCTCGATTCGCATGCCACGCAGCATGCCCTCGAGATCATGCACTCCGACCCGAAACTGAACGAAAAAATGAGCACCGTGCTCTATCATGCCGAATGGCATAAAGGGGTGATCGGCATTGTGGCTTCCCGGCTGATAGAAGCATTTTACCGGCCCACCATCGTCCTTACCAAATCGGAAGGGCTGGTAACCGGCAGCGCCCGCTCCATCAAAGGCTTTGATATTTACGATGCCGTGGATGCCTGTGGCGACCTACTCGAGCATTTCGGCGGGCATACCTACGCAGCAGGGCTTTCCCTGAAACCGGAAAACCTCGACAAATTCAGGGACCGTTTTGAGGAATATGTCAGGGCCCACCTGACAAAAGAACTTGCACTCCCGGAGATTGAGGTCGATGCGCGGCTTGACCTGCAGGCGATCACACGTAAGTTTTTTGATGTCCTGAAGCAGTTTGCCCCTTTCGGACCGGGCAATATGTCGCCCGTATTTGAAACCGACAACGTAGTGGATGCCGGCAAGGCAAAGATCGTAGGCAATAACCACCTGAAGCTTGAAGTCTTTCAGCGCGACGTAAGAAGCGAGCCCATCTCTTCAATCGCTTTCCAGCAGGGCGAAGAGAACTTTACCTACATACGCGACGGCAACCCGTTCAACATTTGTTACCATATCGAAGAGAATGAATGGAACGGCAAGAAATCTTTCCAGCTAAATATCAAGGATATTAAGCCGGCGGTGGGGTGAGCGGTTATTTCATTCAATATTCAACCTTCAACCTTCAACATTATTCCCTAATCCCCCTAACCTTAAATCCCAGGTAAACCAGCAGAACGCCTGAGACGAGCGCGATCAGGCCTATCACCATGAATAAGGCTTTGATGGTTCCCAGGGGATTGAAAAACAGCAACAATCCGAATACTAAAGTCAATATGCCGTTGATGGTGAACATGCCGTGATTGCTGGTCTTTTTCCTCATTTGCACCGCCACGACGATCTGCAGCAGCCCGATAATGGTTGCCCAGATGCCGACCAGTATCAGGAAGATCTGCAGCGAACCGGAAGGATAAAATGCGATGACTGCCCCGACAAGTATGGCGAGAATGGCTTCAGACATCAATAGGAGATACGGTTTCCGGGCTTTCATATTTTTATACGAAAAGAAGAACATTACCAGCCCGCCCCCCAGGAGGAAGATGCCAAAGTAGATGGTCAGCGTCATGATGGTCTCAACCGGCACAAACAGCGCCAGGAGGCCGAACAGAATGGCGATCAGCCCATTCACCAGGAAAATGATCCAGTTAGACTTTTTCATAAAATTTACAGTTTACAGTTTACAATCTAAAATCTGAAATTTAAATTGATAATTGAAAATTCCTCTCTCCCCTCCCTGTTTGGGGAGGGGTCGGGGGTGGGGTTACAGCCCGATTTCAATATACGTCCTGATCACGAGGTAAATCCCGAAAACCACCAGCCCTACCCCTGCAATCCTGTTGATCCAGACAATGTTGTGCGTTTGCAGGTACTTTTTGATCTTGTACGCAGAGAATATTTTCAGAATATCGACAAAAAATACTGTGCCAAGGGCAGATACGAAGAATGATACCAGCATCAGAATATCGGCCTTATAACTTGATGTAAACCCGACGACGATCCCCATCCAGAAGATCCAGATGAAAGGATTGGTGATGTTTATAAAAAATCCTTTGAGTATGTATGTTGTGAAGTAAGGTTCATCCTTTTTAAGTGCGGGGCTGTCGTTATCGACATTGATCATGACTTTCCTCCGGTAAGTAACGATTCCGAATATGATAAGGATAATACCGCCGAGAATTCCCAGTATTGACTTGTAGCTTTCGTAGATCTGTACTGCACCGAGGAAACCGAGTGCTACAAGCAGGGCATCGCTCAGGAAAACACCAAAAGCCAGCAATACCGCGGCCCAGAAACCACGGAGGATACTCGTCTGGATTTCAGCTACCAGGGCCGGGCCGAATCCGAAGAACAGGGACAGGGTGAGTCCCATGATAATTCCTTCAAAGATGGTCTGCATCTGTTTTCTTGAAATTATAATCAGCCAGGAATTTTTCCCACTCGGCCGGTTGCTCTCTTTTCAAAACGCGGGGGAACTTGTTGGCCCCGCCTTCTTTATTGTGGATCTTCATCCAGGTGGAAAAGGCGGATGAAGGCAACACTTCTACAAAGACATCTTTAATGGCGGCAATCCGCTCGACACGGTAGTCATCATTGAGTATCTTCAGGCACTCATCGATTTTCTCCTTTGCCAGCAAGGCATCCAGCGGATCATCCGTTCCCAGGTACCATTTATGGGCCCACATGGTTTCATGCTTGATGCCGGTGACGGTAAATTCCCGGATCTCGACATTCAGATCGTCGCTAAGGGTTTTAATCGCCCGGCTCATATTTTCCACGGAAAGATGTTCCCCCGTAATACTCAGGAAATGCTTGGTCCTGCCGGTGATCACGATTTCTGCATTGGCTTTCGACGTAAATTTTATCGTATCTCCGATCAGGTAACGCCAGGCCCCGGCGCAGGTCGACATCAGCAAGGCATATTCCCTGCCTTCCTCAACCTGGTTAATGGTTAGTGCAACAGGCTTGTCAACCATATTGCCCTCTTCATCGAAATTCTTATCGTCGAATGGAACGAATTCAAAGAACAGCCCGTTGTCCAGGACAAGCGACAGCGCTTTCACATTGATCCTTTTCTGGTAAGCAATATAGCCTTCCGAAGCCAGGTAGGATTCGTGGAAGATCATCGGCTTGCCGAAAAGCTTTTCGAAAGATTTGGTATAGGGCTCGATCGATACGCCGCTGTGCACATAGATGGCCAGGTTCGGCCAGATGTCATGTATCGTTTTGACATTGTAAAACTGAATGATCCGTTCGATAATGATCTGTATCCATGCCGGGACGCCGACGATGACGCCGATATCCCAGGTAATGGCCGATTTCACTATCTCGTCCAGCTTGGTCGACCAGTCGCGTTCCCTTGAGATACGCTTGCCGGGCTTGTAAAAATGCTGGAACCAGAAAGGGATCGTGCTGGCGGAAATCCCGGAAAGGTCGCCTTCGTAATAGGTGCCGTTAAAGTTCAGGTGCGTGCTCCCGCCAATCATCAACATCCCTTTCTCGTAGAATTTATCGGGAAGATGGTATGAAAGGGAAGAGACAAGCTGACGTATGCTGACTTTCCGGATTGCACGGATCATCTCCATCGTTACCGGGATATGCTTTGACGAGGCTTCGGAAGTGCCTGAGGTCAGCGCGAAGTATTTTACCCGCCCCGGCCAGGTCACGAAAGCCTCGCCGTTGAGTATCCTGTACCACCATTTCCTGAACATCGTGTTGTAGGTGAAGGAGGGCACCCGGCTCTGGAATGCCTTGAGCGGATCCTGGCTTTTCAGGATTTCCGAAAAACCGTAATATTCGCCAAATGCGGTAAACTGCGCCCTTCGCAGTAATTTCTTCAAAACCCTCTTCTGAGCAGTGTAGGCGTCGACCTTAGGTTTGGCCATTTCCGGCAATCTTCCCAACTCATACGCTCTCTTGACTAAGGGTCCTAATATCGGCATCTGGTCAATCTTATTACAATCAAACAAAAGTAAAAAATTAATAGTAAAATACTACTTTTAAGTCCTGATCGCGCCGGTATGATGAAGTGGCTCAAAATACCCATCTGGATGACCCTTACCCTCGCAGGGATTTTTGGCCTGTTTCTCATCGTTATAAGCATTACCGACTATAAACCTGGAGCCGTTGAAAAGCGGGAAGTCACCGGGGATGCACGCGAAATATCAGGTTCTGATAGTTTGTTCACCCTGGTTTCCTGGAATATTGGCTATTTCGGGCTGGGTAAAGACTGTGATTTCTTTTATGACGGAGGGAAGATGACAAAGCCGTCGAAAGCGGATTACCTCAAATATTCCGCCCAATCCATTAAGTATTTGGCAAAAGGCGTGAAATCCGATTTTTATTTTTTCCAGGAGGTCGATATTAATTCCGCCCGGAGTTATAATGACGACCAGGTTAAAAAGATCAGTAACCTTTTCCCGGGATATGAATCTGTTGTAGCCGTTAATTATAAAGTGCGGTTTGTCCCGATGCCGCTGAACAAGCCAATGGGAAAGGTAAAAAGCGGCTTGCTAAGCCTGTCGGCGTTTACATCAACGGAGAACACCCGCTATGCATTTCCGGGCGGATATAGCTGGCCGACGCAGCTCTTCATGCTCGACCGCTGTTTCCTGCTGACACGGGTCCCTCTCCCATCAGGAAAAGACCTCGTACTGATCAATACCCACAACGAGGCCTTCGACGACGGCTCACACCGCAAAAAGCAGCTTGCCCTGCTGAGAGAACTGATGCTGACCGAATATGCAGCCGGAAATTATGTGATCACCGGCGGCGACTGGAACCAGAATCCTGTTGGATATTTCGATGCAATAGCCGGAGCCGAAGGCACCGGTGAATTGCCTGGTATCTTTAGTACCAGAGACAATGCCAGATGGATTGAGCCGGAAATAGAACCAGATTTCTTTCCTGAAGGATGGCAATGGGTTTTCGACCCGGATATACCCAGCAACCGCGATGTTAACCAGATTTATACCAGGGGCAAAACCCCGACAACCATTATCGATTTTTTCGTGGTGTCGCCCAATGTTTCGGTTATAGATATTACCACTGCTGACCTTGCCTTTGAGTGGAGCGATCACCAGCCGGTGAAGATGAAGTTCAGGCTGGGGTTGTAGTTCGACGGGTAAATCCGTCGGTTCTGAAATCTCCTTCTCCGCCAGCGGGCGGAGGAAGGCCGGGATGGGGGTTGGAGCAGGATACTATTTTTGAAAAACTTATGAATCAATGCTGAAAAGTTATCCATATGAAAACCAGAAACATTATTTGCTACTTCATATTATTTCCACTGTTTTCCATGGCATTTGTTTCAGAGGGGCAAACTTATACATCGATGATCACATCTCCTGAAGATGACATCCCTTTAGGCCTTATTGCTGATCATTCCAACGGCTCTTACCTCGTAACATGGAGGGGAACCTTTGATCCTTATGAGACAGATCCAACTCATTACTTTGACAACTATAGAAATATCATATATCATTTAGATGAGCAAGTCGAGATCATGGATTCCATTGAAGTCGATATGCTGGGCGGTTATGATTGGGAACTTTGGGATTTGTATCTGGCCGGAGACAGCCTGATGGCCTGGGGTACAGCATATAACGAGGCGAACGCGAGTTGCCATCTTGGCTTATTATGGCTTGATGAGGATCTTCAGGTGCTGGATTATAGAATCCATGGCAATTTTTCAGATAGCGCCCAGTTTATAGATTTTACCATTGATAATCTGGGTAATATGATATTTGCAGGATATCATGGTTGGACCAATGCATTATATCTGATTAAAACAGATCGAAGTGGAGAATTTGTTATGGAAAATGCAATCCCAATGTGGGGTATACCTTATCCAAATATTTGTTATTTGCCTACAAATGACCAGTTAATGTGCGGAAGATTCAATTGGATTGGATTTGTTAATAATTCAGACTTAACTGCAGATACCTTTTATTTGCCGGAATTTTTTACTCATGGATTTCATGGAGACGGATGGTATATTGGGTACGATGAATCCAGTGTAATTCTTCCGGGATTATCAATAGAAGAGCCTCCGGAATATGGTTGGAATTTTTCCTGTGTGGTTTTTGATTCGATAGCTCAGGTTAGGGATAGTGTTGTTTTCTATACAAGTTTTGATCAAAATGTTACAATGGAAGTGGATTATAATACTACGGATTCGATTTACTTCAGCGGGCTTGAAAATTATGTATACATTAATCCTGACCTATATGAATTTGATCCTATAGACCGCTATTATTATATATCAATGTTTAATTTTAATGGCGACAAATTCTGGGCCTTACACTTGGGTGGAGATGCTAATTATAGTATTATGTGCTTAGCTGCATTAAAAAATAATGATTGTCTTGTTGCAGGCGCCCGCTATGATTGGAGAAATAATACCAACCTGGAACGGGATATCATCCTGTATAAAATAAATTCTGGTGGCATATTAGTAAATACGCCTGAAATGAATGAATCAGAAATAAGGATATTTCCTAATCCAGCCAGTGACTATATCAACATTCAGGTTGAAGATGACATAAGCGATCATCATTTAAAATCCACGATAAATATCCATGATGTATTTGGAAATATAATCTATGCTATTGATTGTGAGCACCTTGATGATTTTGATATAGATGTGTCAGAATTTGTGCCTGGCATTTATATTTTGAAGTTTAAGATGGATACGAATCACATCATCAGCAGAAAAATAATTATTCTCTGAATTAACCTTTTCTTTACGGTCAGCTACATTTTGACTGGCATTCAGCCCCAACTGTTTGAAGAGATTGGATTTAAATATCCGGAAATTTTTTTCTAAACTGACCGGGTATTTTTTGAAAAAATCCGGATAAATAAATGCTGAAAGAATCCATCAGTGAAAACCACTAATTTTTTTCTAGTGGTTTTCCAGCCCGCTGGCTAATCGTCAGTTTTGGCATACCCTCGGTTTACCATTGCAAAATCTGTTTAACTTTGTTCATAACGAATAAGTTGTTTGGCATAAATAGTTTGTATTGAGAAATTAGTGTTCCACAACATAGCTATTTATGATGATCTTAATCGATAAAATCAATGAAAATTAATGGTCAGTTTGCAGCGGAATCAGGTGATCAATTTGAGCGGATTCTCCATTAATGCCTCTGTTCCTATCTCATTATGGGACGAGTGATAATCAATATTCGAATTGGAAAATATGAAAACACTTAATTTTATTGTGAAGCTAACTTTCATTATCATTATAATGCAAAGTTGCAAGGATCAACAGTCTGATGAAGATATAATTGACATACAATTAAATGAAATTAATGGATCTAATCGACAAATTCTTTTAACTGTTAAAAATAATTCGGATAGATGCTTTTGTCTATTAGATGGGAAATATGAAGTCAAACCTAAAGTTTTTACTTCGGTAGATAGCACTTGGATAGACATTAGCTATTCTTTTTATTTTGAATTAGGTGCTAACAAAATACCTGATAAAAAGAATAAAAAGTCGAGGGAACTTCCCAAGGATTTACTTCCTGCAATGCCAGAAATGAACGCCTTTTACAATGAAATCTGCAACCAAATAAATAAAATTAATCATCCCAATAATAAAGAAACCAAAGATATTATTGCTGAAATATTCAAATCATCATTATTTTTAAGTGAACGAGAGATATACTATGATACGATAGATATTATGAATTATTTCCTTAAATACCAAGTAGATAGTTTAAAATTGGTTTCATCATATCCGAAAATTTATTTGTTTGAAACTAATCTCGCATTTATTAGGTTTATTGAATCAATTGTTGAAGATTCATTGGGAATGAAATTTCCTGAAAAACTTGATGGATATGAAATATATGATTTGGATTTAAAATCAGATAGTATCATTGTAAAATAGTTGTAACCCATCCGACCAGCCACATCTTGACTGGCACATTGAGAATACAGGTTCATTATAATCAATACTCAAGGAAATATTTAAGCAGTTTGCAGAGAATCAAAATCTTGCTTCTCTTTACAAGTGTGCCTTTTCAAATATTGGAACCAACGGCTTTAGTCGTTGGAGCATTGAATATTCAAATCTGAAACAAACTTTGCGCTCCTTTGTGTGCCTTTGTGCGCCTTTGTGGTTAAATAAAAAGACCCGCCGCAATCCCGTCGGCAAATAGCTTCCCTTCATCCGTAAGAAAATACTTTGTCCCTTCCCGGTATAAATGCTTCTTTTCAAGATAAGGCCTTGCATTTGTGAAGAAATGATTTTCGTAATTCTCCCCGAAAGCATGAAGGATATGGACAGTATCACAACCCCAGGACGTGCGCAGGGAGGTCATTACATATTCATTGTATCGCTGGCCGGTCGTCAGGGTTTCTTTCTCTTCGACAGTGGTATGATAATCATCGAGCTGGATATACCGTGAGATATTTGACACATTCCATTGCCGCGAATGGCCGTTGAAAGAATGCGCCGAAGGGCCTAAACCCAGGTAACTCCCACCCAGCCAGTAAAGGCTGTTATGCTTCGAATAATATCC
Source organism: uncultured Bacteroidales bacterium (assembly GCA_964371595.1). Taxonomy (GTDB): domain Bacteria; phylum Bacteroidota; class Bacteroidia; order Bacteroidales; family JAGOPY01; genus JAGOPY01. The sequence continues at coordinate 45,801 of CAYJNJ010000023.1, forward strand.
TTCCCTTGCGAAATTCGAGATCTCGTAATGAATGAAATGATGGGCTTTTGCATCTTCCAGCAGCTTCCTGAAATGCCCTATCGAAAGGTTTTCATCCAGCCGTGGATATTTCCCTTTTTCAATCAGCAGCGCCAGCGGGGTTTTCTGCTCCACAGTCAAAGAATAGGCCGAAAGATGGGGAATATTTAGTGAGAAAAAGGTTTCCAGGTTCTTTGCCCATTTTTCATCCGTTAAACCCGGGATGCCATAAATAAGATCGATGGTGAGGTTCTCAAACCCCGCATTCCTTACATCATCAATTGCCTGAAAGGCTTGTGAAGCAGAATGCACACGGTTGAGATAATGCAGGTCATCGTCAAAAAACGACTGTATCCCGATGCTCAGGCGGTTCACGGAAGTGCTTTTCCATTCCCTGGCTTTTTCTAAACTGATATCATCCGGATTCGCTTCCAATGTAATTTCTGCCAAATGATCAATGTCAAAATGCCTTGCTAAATGTTCAATGATCAATGCTAAATCGGAAATGCTCAGCAACGACGGCGTACCACCCCCAAAATACACCGTATTCACCGTTTCGCCCTGCAGGTAATCTTTCCGTAATTCAATTTCTTTCAGCAAAGCCGCTACGAATTCATCTTTCTTGCCAAGGGTGGCAACCGAGAAGAAATTGCAGTAATGGCATTTCTGCTTGCAAAAAGGGATATGGATGTAGATTCCGGCCATTATTTTATTTTTCACCACAAGGGCGCACAAAGGGTATCACAAAGGAACACAAATATGATATGATCAGCGTAAATCTGCGCTTCAAATCTGCGTGCATCTGCGAGAAATTAGTTTAATTTAGCAAAGTTAATTCCAAATGCGACAACTATGAAAAGGCGCGAATTCATCCGCAGAGGAGCCGGGGCAGCCGCTTTCGCCGGCGCCTCCCTCGCAGTCCCCTTCAATAACCTCTGGGCCCTTCCTGCCTCCCCGCTACCCCGCTACCCTGCCTCCCCGCGTCCCTACGATCTCATCGCCATCAAAGGCGGCGCGCCCGCAGCCATGTTCGACCAGGCCATCGAAGCCATGGGCGGGATGCAGGCTTTCGTGAAAAAAGGCCAGACCGTTGTCCTTAAACCCAATATCGGCTGGGATGTGAGCCCCGAAAGGGCCGGCAATACGAATCCAAAACTGGTGAAAAGGGTCATCCAGCACTGCCTCCAGGCTGGCGCCAAAGAAGTTTACGTGTTTGACAATACCTGCGATAAATGGGACAAATGCTACGCCACCAGCGGTATCGAACAGGCCGTGAAAGATGCAGGCGGAAAGATGGCACCGGGCAATACCGAAAATTATTACCAGGAAGTGCAGGTCCCGGGTGGCAAGAAGCTGAAATCGGCCAAGGTGCATGAGTTGATCCTGGAATCGGATGTGTTCATCAATATGCCGGTACTGAAAAGCCACAGCTCGGCGCAACTGACCGTCACGATGAAAAACCTCATGGGCGTGGTATGGGACCGCGGCTACTGGCACCGCAACGACCTCCACCAGTGCATTGCCGACTATGCCACCTATGCTAAAAAACCTACCCTCAACATTGTCGATGCTTACCGTGTGATGATCAAAAACGGCCCCAGGGGCGTTTCCGAGGCTGATGTATCC
>CAYJNJ010000024.1:0-16835 GCA_964371595.1 uncultured Bacteroidales bacterium
GAGCAAGGCAGGGCATTTGTGGAAGCTTATGTTGATTACACACATACGGTTGAAGCGCTTCATGACATATTGGAACACGGTGGTGGTCATGCAGGGCATCAAGAAAAATAACATAAAAATAACAGTATCATGGAATTTAAAATACCAATTTCATTAAAAAAAGAGCATGAAGAATTACATACCATGCTCAAACAAGCCACACAACTTTCAGCCAAAACAGGTCAAGCTGCGAAAATAGTCGCTGAATTGATGCATCCGCATTTTGTGAAAGAAGAGGAATACGCACTTCCTCCTTTGGGCCTCCTACCACTTCTTTCTTCAGGAAAACTTTCTGAAGAAATGAAACAGGTTTTGCCAATGACGGATAAACTAAAAACAGAACTACCGGAAATGCTGGCAGAACATAAACAAATTGTGGCTGCATTAGAGATTTTAGTGCAGTATGCAACTGCAGAACGTCATCCTGAAGTCGCTGAATTTGCTGAGAAACTTATGCTTCACGCACAAACAGAAGAGGAAGTTTCATACCCTACCGCCATATTAATTGGTGAATTTATAAGACTTAAATTCAATTAAACGGTTGGTTTTTTAACCGATAAACGGAACCGGATCTGTAAAATACTATTTGTAAATATATGTCAGATATCATAATTGTTTTGATTTACTCAGGTATAACCGCTCTTGCCATCGGCTTGGGCGTTATACCTTTAACATATGAAAGTAACATGGAGGGTTTACCGGCTGATTGTTTTACCCATGTAAACCAGATAAAAATAAACCGGATAAATAAAGTTCTTGGAAGTGAAAATATTTTTGCCATAGGCGATATTGCCTTCATGGAGACGCCTAAATACGTCAAAGGGCATCCACAGGTTGCGAATGTGGCCATAAATCAGGGCAAGTATTTAGCAAAAAACTTTAAGCGGATAATCCAGTGGAAAGTGCCACTAGATTATGAATATAGGGATTTAGGTTCCCGGGCAAGCCGGGCTTTTTTTCGTTAAAAAACAATGGTTTTCCCTTTTCCTCCCATACATCTCCTTTTTAATTCTTCTCTTATCACAATGCTGCAGCAAAGTTATCTGCTTGCCTGATATTCTGCGCTAAATGCTCATTTCGACAAACTGCCCGAAAATGGTCAGTTGTCCTCATTCGGACTTCGTCTTCTTTCAGATCATCCTGATCTGACCCTAACATTTGCTGGAAATCATTCAAGCGATCTGGTATGCTTTTCATTTTAATAATCGGCGTGCCAGATGCCTTAATAAGTCCGGAGGGCACCGGCCAGATTCATGGCTTATATGAAAGTCGTTAATAAAAGCGCAGCGCAGGACGCTTATCAAATCCGGCGCAATGAACTCAAAACCCTTTCTCGCATCGTTAAAATGGGTATGAAAACTGGTGCCATCGATGCAGCCTCAGTTAATGACGGCCTGATCCAGCTTTATGCTGTTGATGGACACGAAGTTTTTAATACCTTCTACCAATGGAAAGCATTGGGTAAGTCCATCATTAAGGGCAGCAAAGCTTTCGCTGTCTGGGGCAGTCCTCATGATGTCAAAAGCCATCAACAGCCTGTTACCCCTGAAACCGAAGGAGAGGATGATGAGTTCAAGTACTGGCCTCTCTGCTACTTGTTTTCAAACCTTCAAGTAACAGACACCGCCCAATGAAAACCTTATGATCTCCGGTGGAAATCCACCGGAGATCATTTTTTTTGTTCTTAGACCTGGTTAAAATCAATGGCTTTTTCTTTGAATAAGCGACACAAAAGAAAAAGCTTGGTAAAAAGAAATGTGGTATTTCATTCAGCAATGAAATCGCGGAATGTACTCTCGTATTTTACAAAGTTACCTATATCTAAAATATCCTATGACAATAGCCTCCGATGGATCTCCTTAAAGGAACTATCCATCTGCGGTACTTCGTATTTCGTCATTTTCATCTTCACCCCGAAATTAACAACCTATCCACTCCACGAGAACAGGGTTCTATTGTCGCTACTGGCCATTAATATCGGCTAATGAAAATGACCGAGAACCATTGCATCTGAATTTTCGATCCGGTGATTTCCTGGTAAAACTTTCGTGTTTAACCGGCGAGCCAGATGCCAACACAAGTCCGCAGGGCAGCGGCATCAATCATGACAACTAAAAAGTCATTCATGCCTGTTCTCCCTTTTGTCGATGAATTCGTTGAATTCCTGGAAAAAGTTTATTATGAAGGATTTTTCGAAGTTTGTGCAAAAGAAAATCCTGCTCTTTTGCTATATGAATATGAATCATTCATAGCAAGTTTGAACTAAAATGACCTCCGGCAGCTTTGCTTCCGGAGGTTTTTTTATACTCATGTTTATTCCGACACACATTCTTATCCTTTCTAAACTCGATTTTTTCACAAAGTTACCTACATCTAAAATCTCCGCTGACTATGGCCTTACACAGTTCCCTGAAATATGAACTGTGCCGGTGCTTCGCATGACTTCATTTCATTCTGAAATGACCGTCACCATTGCACCAGAATTTTCGATCCGGTTTGGATTGCGCAAAAATTTCATTTTCTAAACCGGCGAGCCAGTTGCCAACACAAGTCTGAAGGGCATCAGCGAAACAAATGCTTCACACTTCATCCTTATTTTCTATTTGCGAAATTTCCGTAACCTATTCCACCAAAGTCAAGGCGGCGAATCGTCCCAAAATTGCAGGCTCACGAGATGCTTATGATCTTGTTCTGCCTATTTGGGATGATATCGAATACCGTGAATCTTTTGCCATCCTTCTGATGAATCGTGCCAACAGAGTTCTCGGCATTGCTCAGGTCTCGATTGGCGGAATTTCCGGAACAGTCGCTGATCCTAAAGTTATCTTCCAGCATGCCCTCAAAGCGAATGCCTCTTCGTTAATCCTGCTTCACAACCATCCCTCAAACAATACTAACCCTTCTGAAGCAGATATCCACCTCACTAAGAAGCTGGTTGAGGGCGGCAAATTGCTGGATCTGGCTGTCCTGGATCACCTGATCGTCACCACTGATGGTTATTATTCCTTCGCTGATGAGGGCTTGATATAGTAACCACCGCTTCAGAAAAAGGGAGTCCGGCGAAGCCGAACTCCCTTTTTTTGCTCGTTCAGGGGAAGGTGAATTTTATTAGGCTTAATAAATTGGTCGAATCGGGGATTATGTATAGAATATTGCTTTTACTATACATTTTAGCCCTTGTATGTAAAGAAAATTAGAAAATCTATACAGATCAGTATTGAATAAATTTACTCAACGCATTGAGTAAAATAACTCAGTGTATTGAGTAAATTATTTTACCCTCACAGAACCCTTATCAATTAAGGCTTTTAGAAAGCAATTGCATTAATTCCTGTAATCTTTTTAGGTAGGGAAGATAGGTTGAATTTACATTATTGGCCTTTATGATTTCCATATGGCTTTGGATAAATTTTGCAGGATCTTCGATTAAGCTATATAGATTAAGCCTGATCGGACTTTCAGGTACTGATATCCTGTCAAAACAAATTTCAAGCTCCGTGATTTCATGGTCCCATGGTTTGGTCCTGAATTCTTCACCTTGATCCTTGTTCTTAAACTCGATAAGCAGGGATATGTCAAATTTACCATAGGTTTTCGGAGTATCTGGAAGAGAGGGACGTGCAATTGCAAGTTTCGTTTCCTGTTCAGATGCTGGTTCAGGTTCTGGTAAGGCAAAGTCTTTGTGATTATACCTTATTAAATAGTCAGCCAGGTCAAGCCCTTTTTTCTTTTCTTCTTCGGTTGCCTTGCGTTCTAGTAAATCAGAAACAGTATATGTGGCAATTGCCGGAAATTGCTTTGCTTTGTCACTCCATTTTTCAAAACCATTCAGGTCAGGGTACAGAATGACAAAGCGTCCTTGAAGCGCTTCGCAAATTTCCGGATTCAGGTTGTTCAAACTTCCAACGGCTAACCAGGTGAACTGCGGGAGATAAGCACTGGCAATGATCGCCGTTTTTTCACTTTCCACGATGGCAACAGGTTTAGTCTTACCCCTTAGAAGATGCTCCCCGAAAAAACACTGCTTCAGGACAAATTCCTCCTGCTTCAATAGTTTATGTACCCAGGTAATATGACTGAATGGTTCCTTGACTCTTTTGCCAGTAACAGGATCATAGAGCATAACTTTTCCCGACCTGATTCTGCCGGAGCTGTCTATTTGCCAGAAGACCGTCGATCCTTCCCAGTGCCTGGAGGTTCCAATATAATACTTGCCAATCAAATCACTGGCAATTTTATGCCCGAAAAGGTTGACCAGGTATTGTATGAAGTGATTGTCTTCATGCTTACTCAGACTGGCTTTCAGTATTTTACGTGCTATGTAAGAGGTGGATTTTTCCGGAATTGATTTAGGTTGAAGATTTGCCTTTTGATGCAGGAACGGATCCCGTTCAATATTGTTGTCTGTGAAATATTGCTTCGGGGTATAATGATACCCGCAGTTGCTTTCCCGGTTACATCTGCCGACAGTAGGATGCACATGCTCACCGGTAACTGAATCAATGTATCTTGAAAAGGTTTTATCTTTTTTACAATTTGGGCACCTGTAACGAGTGTGCATCCCATTGTATTTTTCAAATTTATATTTATAATCCTCCATCTAATTGAATTATTATGGTGTAACAGATTGTAACAACTGTAACAGGGTGTTACAACTGTTACAAGCTGTTACAGTCCTTGAAAATTCTGCTCACCTTCATGTGAGAAATTCCCAACTCAGCCCCAATGTCTCGTAAGCTTCGTCCTTGCTTTTTCATTTCAACCACCTTTTCGTTTATGTTTTCTTTTTCCTTGTCTGTGAATTGTTTCAGATGGTCCTTTTCTTTACCAAAATTCAACAATTCAAATTGCAGGAAATTGAATGGCTTATCAATCTGACAAACACAAACATTTTCGGCATCATATATATTCTCAGTGTTTCTGGCTTTTATCTGTTTGATGTATCGAATGCTTTTATCGTTAAAACTTTCACCTATGGCAAAAGAACTATCACAAAAGTTCATTAGCATCTTACTTCCAGATACATCATTTCGTGTAATTGCTTTTGATAAATCCCTTTTCGGTGTATGAGCTAAAGCTAATATGGATAGGCCGTATTTACTTTTTAGGGCTTTAAGTTGCTTCATGAGAGGCAAAGCATCTTTAGCCTTTTCGTTTTCATTTCTTAGGTATGTAAGGTTATCGATGATGATAACCCTGGCCCCTGTTTCAATGATTGATCGTTCCAACGAACTATTCAAATAATCTTCAAATGTTTGTCCATCCGGTATTACAGCATCAATATCTATTTCGACCCTAAAAAAATTGTTATCGAATTGGTAGTGATGCATATAGTCCTGTGAATACCTGGCTTCAAACTGCTTATCGGAAAGCTCAAAATCGTAGTAGAGGACCTGTTGCCTTTTTGTTTCCATTTTGAAGCCTCTTATTGGTTCTCCCTTGCTAATGCTATTGGTGATTTGAACGGCTAAAATGGATTTTCCTAAATTGGTATCTGCAAAAAGGATACATAGCTCACTTTCAAACCAGAATTCTCCGAAAAGCATTTGTGGAATTGGCCGGTTTTTTGCCTGCTTAATCCAATTGTTTGCAGTTTTAACGGTGAATAATCCTTTGCTTTCTTTGGCTTTTTCACTTTGCTTCTCATATTTATTGACTTCGGCTTTTATTTCCTGAGCGCTTATAGAACTTAAATCAATTTTTTGATTCATTGCCATGGTAAAATTGATTTAATGAATTTGAATTACCAGGAGCTTTAGCAGGATCAGTCGTTAAGTACCAGGCTTTATTGCCAGTTTCTTCGCAGGTCTTTTTTTCAACTTCCCAGAGTTTACCAGCCTTTTCCATATTTCTTTTGTACTTGCAGATGTTTCTTTTGAGGATTCCTGTTGCAGCTGATATCATTGAATTTGTTGCAGTATGGTCCTGCAGATAGCTAAATATGGTTTGCAACTGGGTAGATGGTATCGTATCTTTGCTCAGTCTATTGTGCAAATTACGGGGGCTGGATGTGTGATTATTTTCCATATCTCAGCCCTTTCTTATTTATGTAGCTGTTAGCTTCAAGATTAATTTCAGCTAGTGTCTTTTTTCGCCCTGCTTTTACCCAGTCAGTGAGTTCCTGTTGTGAAAAATACAAACGTTTGCCTCTCTTACTCACAGGTATTTCAGCCCGTTGGACGTATAAGTATAAGGTAGACACAGATAATGATAATAATACCGCAGCCTGCTTAATTGTTAAAAGCAGATCTGGTTCGGGCAGATTGCTTTGAGCTTTAAGGGGATGTTTAAGATCAAGTAAGAGATTTTCAATGTTACTTAATCTTGCATCAATGGTTTCAAATGGATTGTTCATTTTGCTATATTTTAAATTTATATAGCAAATATTTGTTAAGGTGGGATTTAGGTAACCGGTTTTAACCGGTTACATTTTTATTCATCTTCATTTTCAAATAGTTTTTTTAATATGCTTATTTCTAGTAAAGCTCTTTGCTTTGCCTCGTCATTGATGTGTTCTGTAACACTTTCCAGTAATTCAATTTTGTTTTTAAATTTTCTCGAGGTGCATGGGTGCGGTTTTCCTTTTCTATTTTGTGTAATAGAATAATAATTATAATCCTGAAATAATCCCTCACCTGAATTTGGAGCATTAAAACCATATTGTTCAGCAATCGCAGCCGCATTTTTTCTTGTTATCTGGTTACCTTCATAAGCATGGATCAAGGCTATTTGCTTAATACTTAATTTTTTATTTTTTGGTTCTGGTCGTGGAAGTGTTAACGATTTCAGTAAAGGAGTAATTTCATTGAAGAAATTCTTTTCATCTTTAAACCAATCCTCAATAATTTGGATGTACCTATATTCCTCATTGATTGATTTGTCTATATACCCCTGTTTAAGTTTCAATTTTCGGCTACTAATTGCCAGATCCCATTGTATCTTCTCGGTATTGCCAATATTTCCTTTTTCATACAGCATCACCCCACTAATTTTAGTTAATAAATCATTAGTTAAATTCACCAGGACTTCTACGAGACTCGTTTTTGAGTGGAATTTTACATGCGAAATGTTAATATATATATTTCTTTCCTCTTTTGTGTTAATAATTGGCAATCCTGATTCAAAATATTGTTTTAGGTTACCGAAATAATTGGTTAACTCAAAGGGGAACAAATTCAGCCAATTTTCGTAGGTCGAGTATATGATATCAAGATCCGGTTCCTCACTGGCTTTAATATCAGCATTAAAGTACCTTCTAATATTATCAAGAAGCTTGTCCCGTTTCTCTTTAGCTATGCCTTCAAGGTGGTGTTCAATAAGTTCTTTAATTAATAATGTATAAATTCTCTGACCGTAGGCTAAGTTCCCGAAACTGAAATAATTCCATTCAATATAATCAGTGATATCTTTATACCAATCGTCTATTTCAATTTGTTTAATGATGTGAAACTCCGTATATGTAAATTGCCTGATGATCTTGTCAGGCAAGTGTGCATAAACAGGTTCATTACATAATTCTTTTAAATCATTATAAATCTTCTTATGGGTTTCGCAGCAGTAGGGGAATTTTTCGCCGGTCAGTTCATTAATGTGTTCTGAATAGCCTTCAATTGGTTTTATTTCAAATTCTTTGAAAAGAGAATGATTTAAAGTTATTTTTATATATCGTTTGACCATGTTTTCATTAATATATGCAGCAATAAGAATTTTGTATTAGAATTTCAATATTATTTTATTCGAGGCATCCCTTTTAGCTTGATCTAAGATCCGGGCATATACCTGGGTTGTTTTGAGGCTCCTGTGCCCTAGCATTTTAGAAACTGTATAAATGTCCGTTCCGTTGCTGAGTTGCAGTGTAGCATACGTATGCCTGAAACAATGAAAAGTAATTTTCTTTTTTATCCCGGCCAATCCAAGCCATAGGGCCAGGTGCTTATTACTGTATGCCGAATAGGTTAAATCTTTGAATACTTGTTCATCTGGCTGTCGTCGTTCTCCCATCAGACTGTGCGCCTGGTCTGAAATAGGCATCGTTTCTGCTCCTTTTGTTTTTTGTTGAACAAAGTGGATATAGTATCCATTTTTATTGATATACTCGACATCTGCCCATCTCAGTTTTACAATGTCACTAAATCTGAGTCCGGTAATAGCTGAGAACAATGCAGCATTTTTCAGAACAGGACTCAAGCATTCAGTATTAACAAGGCTGTTCAATTCTTCAAGGGTCAAAAAATTCCTTTGATTTTCCGCCTCTTTTATGCGGTCAATCCGTGCGTTCAGATCGATTTGTAAATAACCATCTTTGTAGGCCTGTTTTAATGCAGCTTTAAACTTGTTGAAATAAGAAAAAGCTGAATTTTGGGAGAGGCATGTCTTGCTGCTTTTATTGCTTCTGGTGGTAAGTAGATACTCTTTGAAATCTTCACACAACTTTTCGTTCAGGTCAACAAATTTAAGGTTTCCATTAGTGAACTTTTCGAGATATTTTAAAGCTGATACCCAGTTATCATGGTTTGAAGCTTTTCGCTTGTTGGCAATCTTTTTAAAGTACTCAATAAAATTTCTTTCGCCCAGTTCCTTAATCTTAAGCTGTTGCTTTTCATACCCGGAATATATTTCAGGCTTGTTCACTTGCACTTCTCGGTTTTGTCTTATCTGTTCGGCAATTCTCCGCATTTGTATATTGTGCTGTTTATCAAAGGGATTCAGTTTTATTTTCTTTGTTTGGCCTTTTTTATCCAATACGGGCACAAACCTTTTCAGTTCCTTGCCGTTGCTGTCAAGGTATATTTTTTCCTCAATTTCAGTTTCATTGTATAAGTATAGGTTCAGGAACTCCCTACGTGTGAGATTATTGCTTTCAGGATGGGGTATTGGGGGGTAAAAATCCAGGTAAAGGCTTTGCCTGTTACCTGAAATGGGCTTTTGTCTTAAATGTACTTTAACTAGCATTTATTTTAAGATTTTATCAATTACATTTATAGGCACATAGGTATACCTGCCCATTTTAATTTTCATTATGCCATTCCGTTTGATGATTTCATTTATGGCCTTACCTGAAATACCATATTTCATTTGTATTTCAGTGAGGCTGTAACATTCGTTAATATCATACTGATGGAGTACTGATTCAGATTGACTTTCAGGGATGTGCTGCTCAAAAAGCTCGTCTAGGACTGAACGCTTTATTATAGTTTTCTTTTTGTTAATGTTTACAGCTCTCAACCTCCCTGATTTAATCATCAAGTAAACAGTCTGCCTGGAGCAGCCAATTAACTTTGAAACATCACGAACGCTCAAGAATTCTTTTTCCTTGAGTTGAATAATCGGTTTGTTTATGGTTTCGATGGTATCAAGGTTACTTTGCAATATTTTCTCCTTTCTTTTCCTGGCTTTATATGCTTTTTTTGCACAAGGAAGGCTGCAAAACTGTGTAACCGTAGTTTTCGCCTCAAATTCATTTCCACAGAATTGACAAATTCTTTTCACCCGAATATTAGTGCTCATTTTACTATAGTGTTAAATAATAGTTATAAGTGTAAAGTGTTTTCTCCTTACGAGGTACAAATATATTTACCAATTTTCAAAGGTACACTATAGGTACACAGGTTTTATTAAAATGCGGGTAATATACCAACAATAGTTATGAACATGAAATAATAGAAAACCTTGATATTAAAGGATTTTAAACAGGATATTAAATTTATATTATGGGGTTGTTAACAGCTCTTATTTGCCGATGCAGAACTTCCCGAAAATATTCCCCAAAATATCATCAGTGGTAATTTCCCCTGTTATTTCCCCAAGGTGATACAGCGCCGTGCGCAGATCTACCGTTACCAGGTCGCTTGAGAGTCCGTCGCTCAGGCCGGCCTGCACCGCTTCCACCGATTTCAGCGCCCCGTTCAGGGCATCGAAATGCCGCAGGTTCGACACCACGACCGTATCCTGCACCTTCATCTCCCCAACCACTTCCACCAGTCTTTCCAGGATAAGATTGATATTTTCTTTCCTCTTGGCCGAGATAAAGATGCATTCCTGCTCAAGCAGATCTTTCAGATGTGCCGGTGTTTCCTCGAGAAGGTCTGATTTATTGGCGAGTAAAATTACTTTCTTACTGTCATACAGTCCTCCCGTCTTCCCGTCCTCCCGTCCTCCCGTCCCTGCTTGCATCTGTAGAGGGGGCCAGGGGGTGAGGTCGTGCGCATCATTCACATCAAACACATACAGCACCACCGCCGCCTGACCAATCTTCTCATAAGTCCGCTCAATGCCTTCCGACTCTATCGCATCAGTGGAATGGCGCAGCCCTGCCGTGTCGATAAAGCGGAAAGCGTAATTATGGATGATGATCGTGTCTTCGATCGTGTCGCGGGTGGTGCCGGGGATCTCGGAAACGATGGCGCGCTCTTCATTCAGGATAGCATTCAGCAGGGTCGATTTGCCGACATTCGGCTTACCGATGATGGCCACTGGGATGCCGTTTTTCAGTACGTTTCCGTAAGAAAAGGAGGAAAGAAGGTGCGTGATTTCCTCTTTTGTTTCCTGCAGCAGTTTATTTAAGGCTGTACGATCTGCAAATTCCACGTCTTCCTGGCTGAAATCGAGCTCAAGCTCAATCAGGGAAGCAAAATCAAGCAGCCTGGTGCGCAATTCGCTGATCTTTTTTGAAAAACCGCCCCGCATCTGCTGCATGGCAAGGTCGTGCGCCGAATTTGAAGAGGCGGCGATCAGGTCGGCTACAGCTTCCGCCTGCGACAGGTCGAACTTTCCGTTCAGGAACGCCCTCAATGTGAATTCACCGGGCTTTGCTGTCCGGGCCCCTTTGCTGATGAGCAGTTCCATGATCTTCTGCTGGATGTAAGAAGAACCGTGGCAGGAAATTTCCACGGCATTTTCGCCGGTGTAGGAGTGGGGCTCGCGGAAAACACTGACCAGGACCTCATCAATCAGATCATCTCCTGCCAGTATATTCCCGAAGTGGATGGTGTGCGTGTCTGAAGTACTAATTTTCAAGCCCTTTTTCTTTGGCGAAAATACCTGTTCGCAGATCTTCAGCGCATCCGGGCCTGATAACCGGATAATTGCAATAGCGCCTGTCCCCGGAGGAGTAGCAATGGCACAAATCGTTTCTTTCAGGTCAGGCGGGATCATATCAACGGTTTTATAAGACAAAATTAGGTAATTATCTAAGGAACCCGATATTTTCCTAATTTTACACCCCAGCCCCCACCCCTCTCCGCCAGCTGGCGGAGAGGGAGAAAGGGAGGGGGCAATTCAAAATTCAAAATTTATAATTTAAAATTTCCATGAGCGTTTTGGTAAATAAAAATAGTCGCGTTCTGGTGCAGGGTTTTACCGGCAAAGAAGGTACTTTCCATGCAACCCAGATGATCGAATACGGTACCAATGTAATAGGAGGGGTGACTCCCGGAAAGGGCGGCACCCTTCACCTGGATAGGCCGGTTTTTGATACGGTAAGCCAGGCAGTCGAAAGAGAAGGAGCCGATGTTTCCATCATTTTCGTCCCCCCGTCATTTGCTGCCGATGCCATTATGGAAGCCGCCGATGCAGGGATAAAAGTCATTGTTTGCATCACTGAGGGGATACCTGTTAAAGATATGATCGTGGTGAAGGATTACCTGCAATGCCGAAATTCCAGGCTGGTAGGGCCTAACTGCCCCGGCGTGATCACCCCCGGTGAGGCTAAGGTCGGGATCATGCCCGGTTTCATCCATACCCCTGGGCCGATCGGGATCGTTTCCCGTTCCGGGACCCTTACCTATGAAGCAGTTGACCAGCTTACCAAGGTTGGTTTGGGACAGTCCACAGCCATTGGCATTGGTGGAGACCCTATCATTGGCACCACCACGCTGGATGCAGTCAGGTTATTCACCAAAGATCCTGATACAAAAGGCATTGTGATGATCGGTGAGATCGGCGGGCCGATGGAAGCCGAAGCAGCATATTGGCTCAAAGAAAACGGTACAAAGCCAGTTGTGGCGTTCATCGCAGGGGCTACCGCACCCAAAGGCCGCACGATGGGCCATGCCGGTGCTATCATCGGAGGTAAGGAAGACACCGCACAGGCCAAGAAAGCTATTTTAAGGGAATGCGGCATTCATGTAGTGGATTCGCCGGCAGACATTGGAAAGAAAATGAAAGAAATGTTGAATATTGAATTTTAAATTTTGAATTCGGGTATTATTAAAAAGTAATTTAATTCAACATTCAACATTCAAAATTCAACATTAATATTTAGTAACCCACGCGTCTTTATATTCCATGCCCAGCTTCTTTTTCGCATCCAGTGCTTCCTGCTGGGTAGGGTAGTCGGCAAGTGAAACCCTGAACGTGCTGTCGCTTACCACGACCTTTGCCTGCTTGAAACCCGCTTTCTTATGTTTCTCCACCATTTTGGCAGCATCGTCCATATTGTTGAAACTGCCGAAAATGATGTATGACCTGCCGGTTGGCGCTTTGATCACCTCATTCTGCACAATGGTTTGAGGAAGTGTAAGTTTGTCGGAACCCGGTGTGCTTGCGCAAAGGCCTGGTTCCGGGATGGTATCAGCCTGCTCGCCGACCCAGACACAGGCATATCCTTTGTAAAGCCCTACACCAATGGCTTTCCAGTTGAAATAGCTCCATTTTTTCTGGTTCAGTAAAAGTTCCCTGGTTTGCTCGATAGATTTCCAGAACCGGAGGACTGTATCGGGCTGAAGCTCTTCACTGTCCCAGAAGACCAGTTCATGTCCTTCACCGGGATACTTCGTGAGCTCTTTAGGTTTATTGACAATGCATCCGGGATTTGGGGTAAGCCTCGAATGGCAGCAGGGGGTCCACTTTCCCTGGTCAGACCAGCTGTTCAGGCTGCAGGAGGCTGTGTCGGGATTATTGAGGTACAGGTCGCGCGCATGGATCTTGGCAACATAGCACAATGAGCTGGAAATGGGAATGATCGACTGGCCCTGTTTCGTCCGGTACTCGTTAATCAAGGTATAAAGGCGGTATTCATCTTTTGTAAGGCAGAAGTCAGGGACTTGGCTGAGAAGATTGCCGGCAGTGAATAGCAATAAGATGATTGGAATGATCCTTTGCATTGTATGGTATGTTTACTGCAAATTTCGGTAATATTTGGTTAACAGTAAATTTTTATTGCCCGATGATCAGCAGTATCCCGGTGTTTTGAATAATCAATGCAGAACCGGATTGTATTTCAATTTGATTACAGGATGAGGGTTCCGTGATGACAGGATAATTCGAAACATTGGGGATGATGACTTTACTGCTGGCATCCGGGATAAAGCCATAAGGGCTGTTCCAGTTGGCACCCCTGGCATTCCAGTCGGTGGAAGCATTGCCCTGCAAGGTGATATCAGTTCTGTAAATACCGGCGGTAATATCCTTTCCCAGCGCAAACACCGTTCGGATTAGCCATTCCGAAGCAAACCAGGTTGGTGAGGGCCCGGTGACCGTTCTTTTTCTTACCGCTTTCTTGTCGGTATATTCCCAGGGTTCACTGGTACCATCTACGTTTATAACACCATAAGCATCAAAACGGTAACCGGTGGTGTGGTCCCCCCCGTAATAAAGAAAATATCCATCGTCGCCATTCCCGGATACAAAGTTGCTGTATTGGTCCGGTACAAATCCGAAAGCGTTAAAAAACCTCATTGTATCGGCAGAGCTGAAAATATACCCGATTACACGGCTGCTTCCTGCTGTGAGGGTACCGCTGATCTGAAGGGAGCTGAAGGTTCCGCCGTTTGACTGCCGGCCCAGGTACACAGGGGTGGTGCTGAAATCAATCGTGGTAATTCCGATATTGGATATTTCAACAAATTTTGCTAATGATGAATCCCGTGGATCGGCAACTTCAGAGATGACCAGGTCAAGGTCAAGTACATCAGTCACTGCAGAGGCCTCCGGTATTGTCCCGTCCAGTTTATAATTAGATGCCGACCCGGTTCCGTTATAGGGGAATATTTTAAAGTAATAGGTTGTATTGGGTGTTAAACCGGTGAACTGGTGGGTTTGAACCGCTTCATTGATATTTTTCACCAGGAGGCTGTCGCCTTGCGCAACACCATCAACAGGTGCCACAATGCTGCTATATCCGCTACTGCTGCCTTTTACCAGGTAATGGTCGGCATCGGAATCGTTCCAGCTTACGGTGATATTGACCGGGCCATTGGAGACAGCAGTAATTCCTGAAGGGTGATCGGTGGGTTCAAGGGATTGGGTAGTGGCGCTATCAAGTACACCCGTTGAATAAACATCCGCTGATGTTTTCGACCAGGCTTTATAGAAATATTCGTTGTTTGCAGTCAGTCCGGAATGGCTGGTGGTGATACCGGTTCCTTTATAAAGTACAAGGCCGCCACCTGGAAATGATGCACCACTTGCATAAATCCCTGAAGGTGTGCCGAAAGTATTGGTTGAATTCTCAACAATCATTACCGTATCGGCCCCCGCATTTAGCGCCCATGTCAAGTCCACCTGGGATGTAGAAACTGCTGTAGCAACAAAATCAGAAGGGTCAGCAATGGCAGTGCTTGCCATGGTATTAATGATAAGATCATTAAGTGCAAATTCGTCCCGTGAACCACTACCACCGGCATCTGCACCGCTCCACCTAAAATAATAATATGACCCGCTGTTCAAGGTCAGTCCTGAAATAATTGTGGTTTTTGGTACAATAATCCAATCTGTTCCTGAAGATGCCAAAGGTGATGTATAATTAAGGTCTGGTACTGCCGTATATGTCAAATTGTCGGCACTATGTGAAAAATTAAAACTGTTTGCTCTGGCTTGATCATTTCTGACATAAATATTATAAGACAAAGTGATTGAGGAAATAACCTGCCCTGTATTATTCTGAATTTTTAAGGTAAGTGTTCCGGGAGCCCAATCACTACCACCCGGTTGAATACCAAATGCATAATTACCTGTTGCTATCCTGAATGCATAGAATCCGCCAGTTGAGACAGGTACGGCTGAAATACCACGGGCATAATCTCCGGCGATTTTAGAATCACCAAAATTCATTGATCCATCACTCCATCCTGTTGCCGCCCAGGCATCTGAGTCAAATTGGCCAATAGCCGGGCTGGATGTAAATCCATTTCCTCTAATAGAATCATTATATACCCCGGTCACCGTATTCTCGAAATTTACAGTAAAATTACTCCCGTTAGTTGTAATGGAAAGCTGGGCAAACAAACCATTAACAATTAGAAAGCTAAATAATAGCGTTAATGTGTTATTCAGCAAGTGATTGTTAATCTTTAACACTTTCATATTCAATTTATTTGTATAGATATTTGTTGAATGTTTCCGTCCGTCTTGTAATTGATCATTTCTCCGCTTCCTTTGTAAGGAAATACTTTAAAATAATACGTGGTCCCGGGTGTGTTATTTCTGAAAACGCACTGATTTGTTCCGTAGGTAATATTCTTATTATTCGCATTATTTTCGACCGGGATACCATCCGTCGGGGTAGTAATATCATTAAACCCGGCATTGCTTCGTATGATAAGATAAGCATCGGGCAGGATGCCAGTTGTAGGCTCCGTCCATCCCAGGCTGATGTCGTTTGCGGAAAAGGCAGACACATGGGAGACCGGCTCTTCACCCCAGATCATTTCCACGTATTCGGGATGATCGATAAAAGGGTTCCTGTTCCCCTGGTACTGGTAGTAAATAGCATCATTCCGGTCGATTTCCCATTGGCTCACAGGGTCAAGCTGATGCCACATCAATAACGTATCAAGGTTTCCATAGAGCGGCTGTCCGGCGGGCGATGAGTTCACATAGCTGACCAGTTCCAGGTTAGTTTCGCCGTTATCTCCTTCATACCTGACAGCCATATAAAACATCATCCTTGCCACATCGCCTTTGTCTTCAGCACGGGGTTCCCAGACATAAGTTGATGTATAGCAACCGGTTGGTCCTGATCCATCGATATATTGCGAGGTTCCTTCAGAAAAATCGCGGTTGCTTTTGGCAGAATTCACAGAAGCATCGCAGGGCCTCAAATGGTGCAGGTCAGTGCCTTCGGGCGGATAATCCCCAAAGTCGCCATGCGATTTCGACCAGGTGTGCTCACGGTTCCACTGGTCGCCCAACCCGCCGAATTCCGTTTTAGGATAAGACCAGCCGGTATAAATGCAGATCACATTGTTGGAATTGTTGGGATCTTCATCCGTAACCTTCAGGGCATTCGTCACGGCAGCATAACTAAGTTCGGTATGGTCATCGATGATATTATGGAGGGCTGTTTTCAATGCGCTGCCGGAGAGGCTTGCAGCCCCGTTGTAATAACCGGCTGGGATCTGTCCTGAGATTATACCATTTAATAACAGCAGGATGGCAATAAAGACGGCTTTCCGTATACCGACATAATGCCATAGCCTGGCAGTAAATAGGATGATGATCTCTTTTTCCATGGTTGGGATAGCAAAAATACATTAAGAAAGCTGAAAGCAAAGGATTTGGAAAAAAAATAAAGAAAGGATAACAAAAAAATCTGAAACAAATAGGTTAATACATACTCATTTACTGTTTCACAAACTTCGCCACTTGAACCGTCCTGTTATCTATTACCTTCACTACATATAAGCCCGTTGGCAGCGTGCCTATATCCTGAACCGTTATGGTTTCGGTTATGTGTCGGGAGATGACCTGCCGGGCATTGATATTGTAAATGGATAAGTTGGCGTTATTGGATGGTGGAGTGGTTGGCAGTGATATTGTGATATTAGTATAGGCAGGATTGGGGTAAACCTGTAGCG
>CAYJNJ010000024.1:16845-19784 GCA_964371595.1 uncultured Bacteroidales bacterium
TAGCGTGTTCGATTGTAAAGGGGGATCATTAATCACGGAAGGATAACCACCGCCATTTATTGTCTTCAAAATTGTACCGTTATCGCCAACTATATAACCTGTAAGTGAGTTTGTAAAATTTACAGAGTTCAAATCATTTATAGTACCAGACTGCTGTTTAATCCAATCTGCACCTGCGTTTACTGTTTTCAGTATCATTCCACTATCACCAACTGCATAACCAATATTTTCATCTGTAAAAAATACTGAATTTAGATTATTTAAAGTTCCAGACTTTAAATTTTCCCAAAGAGTACCACCATTGTCGCTTTTTACTATATTGCCTGAATCGCCAACAGCATACCCAAAATTTACATTTATAAAAAATACTGAATTTAAATCATATAGGGTTCCCGTTGTAGCCTTGACCCAGTTTGATCCTCCATCATTGGTTTTTAAAATTGCGCCATGATCACCGGCAATAAAACCTGTATCTACATCAATAAAATATACTGAATTTAGATTGTTTGAAGCACCAGAATTCTGACTTGACCAAGTCGTTCCTCCGTCAATGGTTCTAAGTACCGATCCATTACCCCCTACAACATAACCCGTATCTGGGTCAGTAAAAAAATCCGCGTATAAACCAATTGAAGTGCCAGATTGCTGATTTATCCAATCTGATCCCCCATTTGTGGTTTTTAATATGATACCATTCTCACCAACTGTATAACCAGTATCTGAGTTAGTGAAATACACGCTATTAAAAACATTCAAATCTCCTGAATTTTGGTTTAGCCATTTTACTGCGCTATCATTAGTCTTCAATAGGGTACCTTCATTACCAACAGCATACCCTGTTAATGAGTCAATAAAATGTACACAATTTAATATTTGTGTAGTTCCTGAATTTTGAATTGACCAATTTGCTCCGCCATTAGTGGTCTTTAGGATCGTGCCATTATAACCAACCACATATCCTGTACTATCATCTGTAAAACATATAGAATTTAAATATCTTGATACACCTGAAGTTTGCGGTGTCCAAGTTACTCCAGCGTCTATAGTTTTTAGAATAAGCCCAAATGAATAATGCCCACCAACTGCATACCCAGTATTTGCATCAGTAAAAAAAATAGAATGTAGAGAATATATAGTGCCGGGAGATAGTGGATTCCAATCTTCCCCTCCATTTATGGTTTTAATTAAAACCCCGTCTGTACCAACAGCATAACCTGTATTAAAATCCGTAAAACAAACTTGGAAGAACCGAGTAATACCATACCCTGAATGCTGGGATATCCAGTTTATTCCTGCGTCAGTCGTTTTTAGTATTGTACCATTATCACCAACAGCATAGCCTGTGGTAGCATCTAAAAAACAAACGTAATGCAAATGCTCTATAGTTCCTGAAACCATATCAGTCCAAAGAATTCCTCCATCAGTGGTTTTTAATATTTGACCATTTCTGCCTACTACATAGCCTGTGTTTGTATCAGTAAAATATACAGAATATAATATTGATGAAGACCAAGAAATCAATATTTTCCAAATTTGACCTCCATTCGTTGTTTTTAATATATCGCCTTCATCTGTTACTGCATATCCAGTATCTTTATCTGTAAAATAAATGGAATTTATTTCATTTGTAGTTAGATAATAAGACTGTAAAGTCCACACATCCCCAGCATCTATTGTTTTCAGTTTTGTTGTATTATTCCCAACGCTATATCCGGTAATTGAATCTGGAAAAAAAATTGATTTTAATGAATTTTCCGTTAGTGCAGAATCTAATAATTTCCAGTCTTGGGCATTTAATGCCGCTAAATCAAAAAGCACAATAAGTATAAAAAATAGCCTTTTCATTTTACAACATTTTACGGCGTTAATCATTCACAAATGGCAGATAAGAGTGCCACGACCGTTATAAGCCCATAAATATAACGAATAACATTCAGATAGGAAAGATATATTTCAAATGGTAGTGAATTAAAGTGTAGCAATATTTAATGCCAACCGGAAACTAACCGCCACAGTTTTAGGGTATAGGTAAATCTGAATTGAAAACAGAACCGATAAAATGCTATAAGAAGAGTAATTTAGTTTTGATTTGCGGTTACCCCAGAAATGATCCATTCTTTCCAACGGGAACCAAATTAACCGTTCACCTATTTTGGTCAGGCACGCGAATATTTTTACAGGGGATGTTGAAATGGAAAATTTAGGATTTCAGGAAATTTTCCTTTCCTCGTTTCCTTTCCTCAGTTATTATACCTGAAAATAAAAAAAGTCCCACAATGTAGGACTATCAAAGAGTGGCGAGAGAGGGAATTGAACCCTCGTTCGCCAGCCGGCGGATAACTTGTCCGCCCTCTGGCGGATGAATCCGACGCTTTATTTATTTTCTTCTAAATACTTCTCAACTTTCTTCCATATGAACTGCCTGCCTTGGAATGATTTAAACTCTTTTTCTCTTTTCATTGCCGGTAATTTATCTTCAAACTCTTCAAAATATATCACTTTCCATGGGCGAAACCGGATCGTATATCCTTTTTTTGCCCTGACGTTGTGGTCAAAAAGCCGCTCCTCAAGATTATGAGTAAATCCAATATATATTTTATTGAATTTCTCAGAATGAATTACATAAGTGAAATAAGACATATAAAGTCACTATAAAGTTAAGGTTGGGTGACTTTTATGGGAAGGAAAAAAGTAGCGAGGACGAGAATTGAACTCGTGTCCGCCAGCTGGCGGATATGAATCCGACTCAGCATATTATGTAGCGAGGACGAGAATTGAACTCGTGACCTTCGGGTTATGAATCCGACGCTCTAACCACCTGAGCTACCTCGCCATTAAACAAAAAACTTATCGAGAATTGAACCCGTGTCCGCCAGCCGGCGGATATGAATCCGACGCTCTAACCACCTGAGCTACCTCGCCATTAAACAAAAAACTTA
>CAYJNJ010000024.1:19884-46767 GCA_964371595.1 uncultured Bacteroidales bacterium
AACCCGTGTCCGCCAGCCGGCGGATATGAATCCGACGCTCTAACCACCTGAGCTATCTCGCCATTTTTGAGCCGGCAAAATTACTACTTTTTTCTTGTGTCCTTCGTAATTGCGAAGAATTTTTGAATTCTTAACAAAAATAATCTTTCCGGTATAAGAAAAATAGTTTAACATTGCGTTACTAACAGGCAGTAATGAAAGACAAAGTTGTAGTCATCACCGGGGCTTCTTCAGGTATCGGAAAAGCATTGGCATATGAAATGGCTTCCCGGAAAGCAAAGGTGGTGATTGCGGCCCGGTCAGCTACTAAACTGTCTGAAATTGAAGCTGACATCGCCAGGTCCGGCGGCCAGATCCTTGCTGTTCAAACCGATGTTAGTTCAGAAAAAGATTGCATGAGATTGATTACGAACACCATCGACCGCTTTGGCAAAATAGATATCCTGATCAATAATGCCGGGATATCAATGAGGGCATTGTTGAAGGACCTGGATCCGGGCGTGATCAGGCATTTAATGGAAGTGAATTTCTGGGGTACTGTCTATTGCACCAAATACGCCTTACCCTATTTAATGAAATCAAAAGGCACTGTGGTGGGAGTTTCATCAATCGCAGGTTTCAAAGGCTTACCGGGAAGAACAGGCTATTCTGCGTCTAAATTTGCAGTGCAGGGTTTCCTTGAATCTCTGAGGATCGAAAACAGGAAAACCGGACTGCATGTGCTGATCGCCTGCCCCGGCTTCACTTCCTCCAATATCAGGAATACCGCCCTGGCAGCAGATGGAACGCAGCAGGGCGAATCACCTATGGATGAAAAAAGCCTGATGCCGGCTGAAGAAGTGGCTGTGAAAATAGCGAACGCCATAAAAAAAAGAAAACGTACGATGGTCATCACGCCCCTGGGCTGGTGGACCGTAGCTATTAATAAAATATTGCCCGGGTTTATCGACATGAAGGTTTATAACCACTTTGCCAATGAACCTGATTCACCATTTAAATAAAATGATATGAATACGCTGCAACTGGATATTGTACCAAAGAAAGGCCTTGGTGAGATCCACTTCGGGGATACTTCGGAAAACGTCATCAGGCATCTTGGCCAGCCCGAAGATCTTGAAAATATTGAAGATGATGATAGTTTTAACACCGTTGTGCTCTATTACTGGGAACCGGGTATTACAGTATTTTTTGAAGGAAAAGGAAAATCTGTCGTTTCCTGTATTGAAGTTGAAAATCCCCAGGCAACCTTATTCGGTAAGACCGTTTTTGAAATGACCGAACAGGATATTATCTCCCTTATGAAAGAAAAAGGGTACGAACTGGCAGAGGTTGAACATGAAACATCAGGTGAACGCCGGGTTTCTTACGATGATGCTATGATCGATTTCTTTTTCTCAGAAGGCGACCTGATCGCTGTGAATTGGGGCGTCCTGGTGAATGAACACGGGGAGATTGAGGAGCTATAAGCAGTACCGCCTGATATTCTCCCTCGCCCCCGGATAACCCAGCGAAGCGGCTTTTTCCCAATCCTGGCAGGCCCCTTTTATATCACCTGTTTCACGCTTTGCAGTACCCCGGTTGTTATATGCAATACCGTCATTTGGATTATTTGCAATAGCCTGGGAAAAGTCCTCAATGGCACTTTTATATTCTTTTATTTTGCTTTTTGCCACTCCACGGTTCTTATAAGCGATGCCATTTTTCGGATCCAGTTCAATGGCTTTCGTATAATCTGCAATCGAACCGGGGAAATCCCCAAGGCGGTATTTAGTTGCCGCCCGGTTGCTGTATGCTTCGATTAATTTAGGATTGTAGCTTATCGCTTTGTCGAAATCAACGATTGCATTTTTAAAATCATCCAGGTTGCATCTCGAGAGGCCCCGGTTATAATAGGCATCCGCGTATTCTGCAGATAATTCAATGGCTTTGTTATAATCCGTTATCGCTTCTTTATAGTTTTTAAGGTTCGATTTGCAATTGCCCCTGTTATAATAGGCCCTTGCATTTCCCGGTTCCAGTTCCAGTGATTTTGTATAATCATAGATGGCCCTGTTAAAATCGCCATACTCGGTCCATGCAATTCCACGGTTAAAATAAGCACTTGCATGGTTCGGATCCATTTTAACCGCAGCATTATAATCCCTTAAGGCTTCTTTGATCTTTCCAAGGTTGAAATACGCATTGCCACGGTTGTTGTATGCTTCAACCAGGAATGAATCAAGCTCGATGGCTTCGTTATAATCCCGGATAGCTCCGTTATAATCCCCCTTGTCCGCTTTTGCCAATCCGCTCTCCAGTAATTTATCCCCGGGAGGGGTGCAGCTGTACAAACCTAAAAATAGAATAATGATGACAGTGATGGTGTAGTTTGTTTTCATGCATTTAATAATTCAGGATGGAGGTAAAAATACTATAAACAATTCAGATTTTGATAATTTTGCAAGCGATTGGCAAGTAAATGCATATCGCTAAAAAATAATTTTTATGAATAACGCGCTCTATAATTTCCCGGTTCCCCAGAATGAACCAGTGCTTAATTATCTCAATAACAGTATTGAACGGAGAGCACTCGAGGCCGAATTGACGAGGCAGATGGGAATTACACCCGATATCCCCCTGATCATCGGAGGTAAAGAAATAAGGACCGGTGATATAGCTGAAGTCCGCATGCCCCATCGGCATTCACACATCCTGGCAACTTACCACAAGGTAGGTGAGAAGGAGATCAGGATGGCTATCGAAGCGGCATTGAATGCCCACCTCCTCTGGTCGAACCTTGCCTGGACAATCCGGGCTTCAATATTGCTGAAAGCCGCAGAACTCATCGCTAACAAGTACCGTTACCTTATTAATGCCTCTACAATGCTGGGCCAGAGTAAAAATATCTACCAGGCGGAAATTGATGGGGTTTGTGAAACGGTTGATTTCCTGAATTTCAATACCTATTTTGCAGGGAAAATATATGAAATACAGCCGCGGTCCAGCTTTAACCAGCTGAACAGGATGGAATTCAGGGCGCTGGAAGGATTTGTACTGGCTATCAGCCCTTTTAATTTCACCTCGATAGCATCCAATCTGAATATGGCCCCTGTAATGATGGGAAATACAACGATCTGGAAACCGGCGACAACCTCAGTTCTTTCCAATTATTACCTGATGAAAGTATTTATGGAAGCCGGTATGCCTGCAGGGGTGATCAATTTCATCCCCGGGAGCGGGAGCCTCATCGGGAACACGGTTTTAAAATCATCTCACCTGGCAGGTATTCATTTCACCGGCTCAAATAACACATTTAACCATTTATGGTCGCAGGTGGCCGCTAACCTGCCGCACTACAAATCGTACCCGCGCCTGGTAGGCGAAACCGGGGGCAAGGATTTTATCTTTGTCCACCCATCGGCAGATCCGCTGGAAGTTTCAGTCAATGCCATCCGTGGCTCCTTTGAATACCAGGGCCAGAAGTGCTCAGCAGCATCACGGATGTATGTCCCGCGTAGCCTTTGGCCACAAATTAAGCCATTAATGACTGATATGGCTGACGACATCAGGATGGGTGATGTTACCGATAAGGGAAATTTCATGAATGCTGTGATCGACAAAGGTTCCTTTGAAACTATCCGGGAATATATTGAATTTGCAAAGGCATCGGATAAGGCTAAGATAATAGCCGGTGGTCAGTGTGATGATTCGGAAGGTTATTTTATCCGCCCGACCATCGTCGAAACCACCGACCCGAAATTCAGGCTCATGGAAGAAGAAATATTCGGCCCGGTTTTAACGATCTTTGTTTATGAAGATTCCCGCCTTGAAGAAGCCCTGGAGCTTTGCGACACAACTTCGCCTTATGGACTCACCGGTGCTGTATTTGCAAGGGATAGGGTAGAGGCTTCGAAAATTTGTGATAAGCTGCGATATGCTGCCGGAAACTTCTATATCAATGATAAACCTACGGGCGCTATTGTTGGCCTGCAGCCTTTTGGCGGTTCCAGGGGTTCAGGCACGAATGATAAGGCAGGAGGGGAATTTAACCTGGTCAGGTGGATAAGTCCGCGTACGATTAAAGAAACTTTCGTTCCGGCAACGCAATACAAGTATCCTTACATGATGGAATGAGACCCGGATTTACCTTGCCCGCGGATGATACTGTAATATGTTGCTCCTCAGGTAATCGCGGTCGAGATGGGTGTAAATTTCCGTGGTTGTGATAGAAGCATGGCCGAGCATTTCCTGGACAGCCCTGAGATCGGCACCGCCCTCAATCAGGTGCGTGGCAAAAGAATGACGGAAAGTGTGCGGACTGATAGATTTTCTTATGCCTGCTTTTTCTGCCAGGTTCTTGACGATATAAAACACCATCACCCGCGTGATTTTCTTCCCTCTTCCGTTTAAAAAAATAAAATCTTCCTGTCCTTTCTGGATGCTGATGTGACTACGGACCTGGTGCAGGTACATTTGGAGTTGCTTCAAAGCACCTTCGCCTGCAGGGACGAGCCTTTGCTTGTTCCCTTTCCCGATTACCGAAATAAAGCCGTCGTTGAACCTGACGTCGGAAATCTTCAGATTCGTCATCTCGCTAACCCGTAAGCCGCAGCCATACAGGAATTCCAGCATGGTTTTATTCCTTTCACCTTCAGGAGTGCTAAGGTCTATGGCTTCGAACAGCCTGTCTATCTCTTTAACATCAAGCGTGTCGGGCAATTCCCTGCCTGTCCGGGGCGCTTCAAGGAGCTCGGCCGGGTTTGCCCGGATAATATTTTCAAGCACGAGATATTTGTAAAATGTCTTCAGGCCGGAAATAAGGCGGGCCTGCGAACGGGCGCTCATTCCCAGTTCATTGATCCATTTGATAAAATCCTGGAGCTGTCCATGCGAAACTTCAGAAGGCGAAAGTTCAAGCTGACGGAATTCAAGGTACTGGACAAGCTTGCCTATATCCCTGGTATAGGCTTCAATAGTATTTTCAGACAGTGATTTTTCCAGCTTCAGAAAAGCCTTGAATCCGCGTATGTAACTCGTCCAATTCAAATATCAGGGAATTTTTGATAAAGTTATAGGATATTTTGAAATAGATTCATATCTTTGCAGCCCGAAAAAATTAAGGAGTACAATACAATGGCTAAGAAATCGAAAGATCAGCGGATACAGGTTATCATGGAGTGCACCGAGCACAAGAACAGCGGTAAGCCTGGAACTTCAAGGTATATTACCACCAAGAACAAGAAGAATACACCGGAAAGGCTTGAGCTGAAAAAGTTTAACCCAATCCTGAAAAGAGTTACAGTTCATAAAGAAATTAAATAGTCTGACCAATGGCAAAGAAAGTAATTGCAACCCTTCAGACGCAGGGTAAAGAGTTTTCGAAACTGATCCGCATGGTGAAATCACCCAAAACCGGTGCTTACGTTTTTAAAGAAACGATAATCCCCAATGACCAGATTAAAAGCGTCCTTGAAAAGAAATAACTGATTATTCATCATATCGGTGTAGAAGAGCTTTTCCTTGGGGAAGAGCTTTTTTTATATTGTATAAAATTTAAACCATGGGTATATTTTCGTTTTTTTCAAAAGAGAAAAAAGAAACCCTTGATAAAGGGCTGGATAAAACCCGTCAGAGCGTATTTGACCGGATTTCGCGTGCCGTTGCCGGTAAATCCCGTGTTGATGATGAGGTGCTGGATAACCTGGAAG
Source organism: uncultured Bacteroidales bacterium (assembly GCA_964371595.1). Lineage (GTDB taxonomy): Bacteria > Bacteroidota > Bacteroidia > Bacteroidales > JAGOPY01 > JAGOPY01. Next base: position 25,572 of record CAYJNJ010000024.1, read on the forward strand.
AGATCCTGGTATCATCCGACGTTGGTGTTGATACCACGCTGAAGATCATTGATAGGATTCAGCAAAGAGTGGCCAGGGATAAGTACGTAGGGACCGATGAATTGAACCGCGTACTGAAAGAAGAGACTGCTGCACTTTTGCAGGAAAATGCCGGCGATGATAAATTTGATTTTTCCTCTGCCGATCTTCCTAAACCCTATGTAATCATGGTTGTAGGGGTGAACGGGGTTGGAAAAACTACCACGATCGGCAAACTCGCCCATCAGTTTAAAAATGCCGGGAAAACGGTTGTACTGGGCGCTGCGGATACTTTTCGTGCCGCTGCTGTGGAACAGCTTACCATTTGGGCCGCCAGGGCAGGGGTGCCAATCATCAACCAGGGAATGAATGCCGATCCGGCTGCCGTTGCATTTGATACGGTAAAGTCGGCGCAGGCGCAGGGCATCGACGTGGTGATCATTGATACCGCCGGGCGTTTGCATAACAAAATCAACCTGATGAACGAGCTGTCGAAGATCAGGCGGGTGGTACAGAAAGTGATCCCCGAAGCACCCCACGAAATACTGCTGGTGCTGGATGCCAGCACCGGCCAGAACGCCATCGAGCAGGCAAAGCAGTTCACTGCCGCGACCGAGGTCAATGCGTTGGCTCTGACCAAGCTCGACGGCACGGCAAAAGGCGGGGTGGCTATCGGAATCTCCGACCAGTTCAGGATCCCGGTAAAATATGTCGGCCTTGGTGAAAAAATCGGGGACCTGCAAATATTCGACCGTGTGGAGTTTGTGGATAGTTTGTTCGGGGAGAAGGAGTAGTTCCAGAGTTCCAGATTCCAAATTCCAGATTCCAAATTCCAAATTCCAGATTCCAAATTCAGATCCTATTTAGTAAACCGTAAACCGTAAATCTTGAAAACGAAGCCAATTCTCCACAAAGTCAACATAATTACCCTCGGCTGCTCAAAGAACCTCGTGGATTCCGAGGTGCTGATGGGCCAGCTCAGGGCTGCTCATGTTGATGTCGTCCATGAATCAGATGAGCCTTCCGATGTGGTGGTGGTTAATACCTGCGGCTTTATCAATGATGCAAAGGAAGAATCTATCGATACGATCCTTCGCTATGCTGCAGCAAAGAAATCCGGCCTGGTTAAAAAAGTATTCGTGATGGGTTGTCTTTCACAACGCTACCGCAAGGAGCTCGAAGCCGAGATGCTGGAAGTCGATGGCTTTTATGGTGTCAATGACCTCCCGGCTATCCTGAAAGACCTGGGCGTGGACTACCGGAAGGAATTAATCGGGGAACGCCTGCTGACTACACCTGCCCATTATGCCTACCTGAAAATTTCAGAAGGCTGCAATAAAAAATGTTCCTTCTGTGCAATCCCGCTGATCCGTGGTAAGCACGTATCAAAACCAATTGAAGAACTGGTGCATGAAGCTTCACTCCTGGCTTCGCATGGAGTTAAAGAGCTGATCCTCATAGCGCAAGACCTTACTTTTTATGGGTATGATCTTTACAGGGAAAGAAAACTGGCCAGCCTGCTGCAAAGCCTTTCGGAAATCGAGGGTATTGAATGGATCCGCCTTCATTATGCCTATCCTTCTGATTTCCCCCCTGAAATAGCCGATGTCATACGGGATAACCCGAAGATCTGCAATTACCTGGATATACCACTTCAGCATATCAGCGAACCTCTCCTGCGTTCAATGAACCGGGGCGTGACGCAGGAAAAAACGCTTCAGCTTCTTCAGACCCTGCGCGATAAAAATCCGGATATTGCCATCCGTACTACCCTTATCGTCGGTTATCCCTACGAAACCGAGGAGCACTTTGAAGAATTGAAAGCCTTTGTCAGGGAGCAAAAATTCGACCGTCTGGGCGTTTTTACCTATTCACCGGAAGAAAAAACTTCCGCCTTCTATCTTCATGATGCTGTGCCGGATGATGTCAAGCAGCTGCGAATGGAAGAGATCATGGCGATTCAGCAGGAAATCTCACTTGATAAAAACATCGAAAAAGTTGGCAGGGAATATAAAGTCCTGATCGACAGGCTAGAAGGGGATTATTATATCGGCCGTTCAGAATTTGATTCACCGGAAGTGGATAATGAAATCCTCATCAGATCGGATGAACAGATAGAAATAGGAAATTTTTACAGGATCAGGATTGATCGCGCCGAATTTTTCGATCTTTATGGCACTGTTATAAATCAATCTATATGAAAACGCTTTATTTTCTTATTTCCTTCACATTTTTTTCAGTCTTAATTTTAAAACCCACCTTTAGCCAGGATACTATCCGGACTAAAATTACAGATGGTTATGCAGTTGAGACCCTTGGAACCCTTACCCTGGAAGGCAATTACGTCAATGGTAAAAAGGAGGGTGCCTGGGCAACCTATTACCCGACAGGTATACTGAACAAACTTGAGCATTATAAAAACGGGTTAAAAGAGGGGATTGAAATCGAGCTTGACAGCAAAGGGACAATTGTATCTGAGTATTCTTACCGGGAGGGAAAACTGGATGGCGTATGTAAGTCTTTCGAAAGAAATGGCCGTTTCCGATGGGTTAAAACATATAAAGCCGGTAAATTGAACGGCCTGACTAAGTTGTATTATGAGGGTGGTACAATCCAGGAAGAAGGCTGGTATAAGAACGGACAGCGGGATAGCAGCACAACATGGTATGATTCACAGGGGATAAAAATGGTGGTTAATAATTATAAGAATGGCAAATTCAATGGGTTATGCCTTACTTATTTTAATGACGGGAAGGTCAGGAATGAACAAAATTATACACTGGATGTTTTAAATGGGCCTTTTAAGGAGTATGATGAAAAGGGCGTATTAAGAACTGATGGTGCATACAAGGACGGGGAGAAATCCGGGACATGGATGTACTATGATGAAAATGGAATTCTTACAAAGAAAGAGAAACAAGTAAAGAAATAACAGAATGTCAAAAGGATTTTTCAAGTCACCTTCCCCTTTTAATGAACCAATCCTGTCTTATGCACCAGGGACCCCTGAAAGAAAAAAACTGAAAGAAATTATTACCGGGCTTCGCTCCACGCAAGTCGATATTCCGATGTATATCGGAAGCGAAGAAGTGAGGACCGGAGAGCGGATTGCCATTTGCCCTCCCCACGATCATAAGCACATCCTGGGTTATTATCATAAAGGTACAGGTGAGCATGTCGTCCAGGCAATAAATGCCGCACTGGCGGTCAGGCCGAAATGGCAGTCGCTAACCTGGGACCAGAGGGCCGCCATTTTTTTGAAGGCCGCCGATTTAATCAGCGGGCCTTACAGGGCCAAGCTTAATGCCGCCACAATGCTTGGCCAGTCGAAGAATGTGTACCAGGCCGAGATCGATGCCGCCTGCGAAATGGCCGACTTTCTTCGGTTCAACGTGCATTTCATGGCAGAAATTTATATGGAGCAGCCGGTTTCATCCAATGGCGTATGGAATAAGATGGAATGGAGGCCGCTGGAGGGATTTGTCTATGCCGTGACCCCGTTTAATTTTACATCAATAGCAGGAAACCTGCCTTCAGCACCGGCGCTGATGGGAAATGTAGTGGTCTGGAAACCCGCAGGCACGCAGATTTATTCAGCCAATGTACTGCATGAGATCTTCCGTGAAGCCGGGCTGCCCGATGGAGTTATCAATATGATCATGGTCGACGGTCCGGTTGGAGGGAAGATCATGTCGACGCATCCCGAGTTTGTAGGTGTCCATTTTACAGGCTCCAATGCTGTTTTTAACAAGATTTGGAAAGCAATCGGCGAAAACGTAGCTCTTCATAATACATTCCCAAAGATTGTCGGAGAAACCGGGGGCAAAGACTTTGTGATGGTGCATCCTACGGCGCATGCCAAACAGGTGGCAACAGCCTTAAGCCGTGGCGCCTTTGAATACCAGGGCCAAAAATGCTCTGCAGCCTCCCGGGCTTATATTCCCCGCAGCCTCTGGCCTGAGGTCAGTGAACTTATGCTGGCCGACCTTAAATCTTTCAGGATGGGCGGTGTTGAGGATTTCCGTAATTTCATCAATGCCGTGATTGACGAAGCTGCCTTTGATAAGTTGGCAGGCTTTATCGACAGGGCTAAAACTGACCCGGATGTTGAAATCATCGCAGGGGGCAATTATGATAAATCGGTGGGCTATTTTATCGAGCCTACCGTGATCCTTACCAGGAACCCTCGGTATGTTACGATGTGCGAAGAGCTTTTCGGTCCGGTCCTTACTGTTTACGTTTTCGATGATGATAAATACGACGAAACGCTTGATATTCTTGATAAAACTTCCCCTTATGCATTAACTGGGGCTATTTTTGCCCAGGACCGCTTTGTCATTGATTATACGACTAAGAAATTGGTCAATGCCGCAGGGAATTTCTATATAAACGATAAGCCGACCGGTGCGGTGGTTGGACAGCAGCCTTTCGGAGGTGCAAGGGCTTCAGGTACAAATGATAAATCAGGATCATTTCTGAACCTTCTAAGATGGGTTTCCCCGAGAACAATTAAGGAAAATTTTAATCCGCCGGAAGATTACCGCTACCCGTTCATGGCGGAGGAATAACAACCTGTTTTGAAAGGATTTATTTGAGGATCGGCTTATTTCCGTTATCAATCACCCATTTTTTAGGCAATGGTTTGGAATGCTTATATGACTTCAATGTCTGGGCATGAGATGTTTCATCAAATACAGCGCAGGAAGAAGCAAGGCCTGCAAGGAAGCAAACAGTAAGCAGTATAGCCAGTAATCTGATCGTTTTTTTCATCTGGAGATGTATTATTTTTTCTTCAGGTTTAAATCAAAGCTTTTGAGGCTATAAATTTATAAAAATTACGTTCATAACGCGGTGAATATTTTTTTTTCATGTCCGCACACATTTTCTTTTATCGGAGTATATTTGCCCCTGTGACGGCGCTCCTCTTTTCTTTCTAAAAAGAGGGGATAATAGGGAACCGGGTGTGAATCCCGGACAGTGCCCGCTGCTGTAAACCCCGGCCTGGATAGGTCAAAATCACCGGCATTCTGTTGCCACTGCCCCGTGCAATCGGGATGGGAAGGCTGCCGGAAGATGGGGTGAGTCAGAAAACCTGCCTTCATAAGTATTTTTTCACAGGCTTCCGGGTCAGGAGCCGGGCTGAACTTGGTGACTTTTCGCTTTTTTCAGACTTTTTACCCGGGTATTGTGTATACAATTAATAAATGAGCCATGCGCCTCGCTGCCATCATTATTGTCTGTATGCTTTGCTCCCCGGGACTTTTGTCCCAGGAGATGGCCCCGGATACTACTCTCAACCTCGAAGGCGTCACGATTTATTCCAACCGTATCAGTAAGTTTGCCAAAGGGCAGGGAGTCGATCAGCTCGATAGTCTTACCCGGAACGAAACACCGGCCGGTACCCTTGCAGAGATGATCCCCGGGTTTACCTCTTCCTATATAAGAAATTATGGCCAGGGGACGCTGTCAACCCTTTCATTCCGTGGCACATCAGCCAATCATACAACCCTTCTCTGGAACGGGATCCGCCTTTCACCTCCAAATATCGGTTACGTCGATCTCTCCCTTGTCCAGGGAAATTTCTTTCATGATATTTCCGTGCTCCATGGTGGCGCAAGCCCGATGTTCGGAAGCGGATCCGTAGGGGCCAGCGTACACCTGGAAAACAGGCCCGTATTCGCGAAAGATAGTTATGACCTGGAAATGGGCCTGTCGGCCGGAAGTTTTGGAATGATGGCAGCAGAAGGCAAAGGAACTGTATCAAGGGAGAAATTCTATTCAAATACTGCATTTTCATTTGCAAGGGCGGCAAATGATTTCCCCTATGACAACCTCGATGGAGAAAAAAAATATCTGCCGCATTCTGAAATATTACGATCAGGTTTTATCCAGGATTTTGCATACCAGCTTCCAAAAAACCAGTACCTGATGGCAAGCGCCTGGTTCCAGTATGCAGAGCGAGAAATCCCACCCACATTGTCGGAAGATACCTCCTTTGCCATGCAGATGGACCGCTCCTGGAGGACGATGCTGATCTGGAAAGACTTCAATCCCCAAAGTAATTTTGAAGCAAAGCTGGCATATTTCAATGAATTTACCCGCTATACCGATCCCTTGTTTGATATCTATTCCGTCATTAAAACACAATCGGCGACAGGATCATTTGAGGGTACATGGGAAATTACCGAAAACGGGTCGTTATTCGCCGGCTCGCAGTTTTTATACGAATATGCCGGACTGGATTATTATTCAAAGCCACGGGACCAGGAAAACCTCGCTGTGTACGCTTCATATCGCCATAATTTCCCTTTGCTGAAATGGCAGATGAGTGTCAATGGACGACAGGAATTCTTTACGGGTTATGATTCGCCGTTTTTGTTTTCGGTCGGCGCCGAGGGCAGGATTTGGAAGCCATTTTCCGGCAGTTTCAGCGTTTCAAGGAACTTCCGGGCACCCACGCTCAATGAGCGATACTGGGAACCGGGAGGGGATCCCGGACTCAATCCCGAAACAAGCTGGAACGAAGAAGCCGGGATATCATTCGATAAACAGTACAGTTCTTCTTCTACACGATTAAACCTGACTTTTTATAATTCACGGGTCAATGACTGGATATTATGGTTACCGGTAACCTCCAGCTATTGGGCGGTGGAAAATGCGCAGGAAGTCTGGTCGCGTGGGGCCGAATTTTCAGCTAAACAGGTCTTCAGGCTGAATTCCGTGGAATTGATCATTGCAGGATCTTATACATTTTCTAAGTCGACCAATGAAGTTAAGCTTTTCGACCTGGATGCCAGCTATAAAAAACAGCTCATCTATACTCCGCTGCACAGGTTCATTGCAAAATCAGGTGTCGGGTACAAAGGATTCAGTATGACACTCAAAGCAACATATACAGGTGAAGTTTTTACTTCAAAGGATAATACCGGCTCCCTTCCTCAATTCTTACTGATGGATGCTGTGATGTCAAAGACATTCCATATAAAGAAAAATCACCCTTTAACAATACAACTGAACCTGAATAATATCCTGAACGAAGAGTACCAGGTCACGCCTTATCGGCCAATGCCGGGTGTTAATTTCCTGGTAACAGTGAAAACAGTCGTCAATCAGAAGTCAGAAGTCAGAAGACAGAAGTCAGAAGACATTAAGAATTAAACATTAAAAACTAAACATTAAACATTAATTATATGAAATTCTTCTCTTTACTCTCAATTCTCCTGCTGTTCATCAGCTGTAACAAAAACAACAACGACAACCCGGCCGGGGCCTGGTCGGAAAGCGTTTTTATAATTAATGAAGGTACTTATCCAACCGGAACAGGTACTATCAGTGCTTTCAACCGGGAAACCCTGGAGATGACCGATGATTTGTTCGGAACTGTAAACGGCCGGCCGCTCGGAAATATAGCCCAGTCACTGACTGTTCATGGGGATAAGGCTTATATTGTAGTTAATAATGCAAATAAAATCGAAGTGGTGAACCTTGAAGATTTCGTTTCGGTTGCAACTGTCGAAAACCTGCCATTGCCACGCTATTTTGTAGTAAAGGATGATCAGAAAGGATATGTTTCATGCTGGGATTCGACCGTAAAAGTGATCAGCCTGGCGGATTATTCTATTATAAAATCTATCAAGGTTGGCACAGGCCCTGACGAAATGATCCTCTCCGGCGATTACCTCTTTGTGATCAATTCCGGCGGATATGGGCTTGACAGTACGGTTTCGGTTATCAATACAGTGACAGATACTCCTTATGAGAGTATATATGCCGGGCACAGGCCTGCCGCTATCCAGGAGGGCGCAGATGGCAAACTCTGGATACTGTGTGCGGGAAAAGGCTGGAATGGGTTTCCTGACCCTGGTGATACACCTGCCAGGATCATCGGCCTCGACGCTTCCTCACTTACAATTGCCAATGAAATCGTCTTCCCTGCTACTGATCAGCATCCCGATAACCTGGTTATAAATAAAGATGGGGACGTGCTTTATTATCACCTCGGTAAGAATATTTACGCTTTTCCTGTCACGGCTTCAGAAGTGAGTTCACAGCCTTTTATCACCGGCGTTGAATCTTTTTATGGATTGGGCTTTGATAAAGTGACCAATATGATCTATGCCACCGCTCCTCTTGATTATTCGCAGAACGGATGGATTTACCGCTTCAGGTCACAGGATGGCGCTGAAATTGATTCTTATATGGCAGGCATTATCCCTAATGGTTTCTGGTTTAATAATTAAAGAATAATCACAGGAATTCGTTATATTTGTTTAAAACAGATTTACTATGGATGCGAGAATAGATTGTACCTGGAAACAAGATATGGCCTTTGAGGCTGAAGTCAATGGATTTAAGATCATGCTCGATGCCGAGCCGGGAGTTGGCGGGCAGAACCGAGGGCCACGCCCAAAACCGCTAACCCTTGTCTCATTGGCCGGCTGTACCGGGATGGATGTGATCTCCATCCTGAAAAAAATGCGTGTAGAACCCACATATTTTAATGTAGGAGTTGAAGGTGAACTGACTGAGGAGCATCCGAAATACTACAGGAAGATCAAAGTCATTTATGAATTGAAAGGTAATGACATTGAACTGGAAAAGGTTGAGAAAGCAGTCAATTTATCGCGTGACAGGTATTGCGGTGTATTCGCCCTGCTGAAAGAAGGGGCTGAAATCACCTATGAAATAAAGATCAATGAATGATCACATCAATTATTTCGCTGATCATCATTGCAGTTGCACCCCAGATTATATGACCATCAATATAATAACAGGGGACTTTAATATTGATGGCAGGGAAGATTGAGATTTCCTTTTCCTGCTTTGATCCTTCTTTTAATAATTCTTTAAGGGATATTTCCAGTATGCTGTCGACTTCTTCAGGATCAGCGATAAATTCAGGTCTTGTAAGGGAATAACCAACCACAGGGGTTACCAGAAAATTGCTTGGCGGAATGAACAGGTCGGTTAGCCTGCCAATGGTGAATACGGAATCACGTCTCACCCCGGTTTCTTCTTCAGCTTCACGTAACGCCGTTGCAATGATGTCTTCATCGTGCTGTTCCCACCCTCCGCCAGGGAAGGAAATCTGCCCGCTGTGCACACCCGGGTATTCAGCCCTCCTGATCAGGGCCAGCTGAATATCTTTTCCATTCGGGTAAAACAGGAGAAGCACGCCGGCTTTTCTCACATCATCAGGTACAACCAGCTTTCCGTCTTTCATCAGCCTGCCAATGGTTGCCATTTTAAGCTGTGAATTAATTCCCGGCAAAGGATTTTTCAGCTTTTCTTCCAGACCAGTTATGAATTTCCGGAAATCAGTCATTCTACATGATTTAACAAAAAGATATCCTGCAAAATTGCCATTTTTTTTTACTACTTTCGTCATATATTTCAGCAACACTTTTTTAATTACTTTTAATTGCCTTTTTAATCTTCCCATGGTCAAGGAAAAAATTAAGCCGGTCAGCAGGAATGAAGAGATTACCTCTGAGGAGAAAGAATTGATCCTCTTTAATGATGAGGTCAACACCTTCGAATATGTCATTGAATCGTTAATAGACGTTTGCGGGCATGATCCTTTCCAGGCTGAACAATGTGCACTGACAGCCCATAACAACGGGAAATGCGGCATTAAGACCGGATCGTACGATACCCTGAAACCGTATTTTGATGAGATGACTAACCGGGAACTAACTGTCACTATATCCTGAAACCTATGCACTGGATCCTTATTGCAACTTTCATCATTATTGGCCTCATTTTTCTGGCACTTGAAATCCTGGTCATTCCCGGAGTCGGAGTTGCAGGCATTATCGGGTTTATACTGATCATTGTCGGCATCTGGCAAACTTATACAGGACACGGAATGCTGGCAGGGCACCTGGTCCTTGCAGGGACATTTATCCTGACAGTCACAACACTGGTACTGTCGCTCAGGTCAAAAACCTGGCGAAAACTGGCCCTGTCAACATCCATCGACAGTAAAGTGAACCTTGTAGATGAGAACAACCTGAAACCGGGTGATTCCGGCAAAACAGTCTCACGGTTGGCCCCAATGGGAAAGGCGCTGATCAATGGCGAATATTATGAAGTGAGTACAAATGGGGATTTTATTGACCAGCAAATTGAAGTGGTTGTAATGAAAATTGATCATAATAAAATTATTGTTAAACGTAAAGAATAAAAATCATGGGAGAGTCACAGGTATTTATCATCGTCGCGATTGGTCTGGGTGCAATATTTGCTATCTGGCTTATTTTCTATTTCATCCCCGTCGGGATATGGTTCAAAGCTCTTGTATCCGGTGTCAGGATTTCATTGCTTCAACTCGTGATCATGCGCTGGCGTAAAGTGCCGGTAACCATCATCGTGAATAGCCTGATTGCGGCCACTAAAGCCGGCCTGACCCTCAACAGGAATGCCCTTGAAGCCCACTATCTTGCCGGAGGAAATGTGCCGAGGGTGGTAAATTCATTAATTTCTGCCGATAAAGCAAATATTAAACTTGATTTCCAGACAGCAACAGCAATTGACCTTGCCGGAAGAGATGTGCTGGAGGCTGTTAAAATGTCGGTCAATCCCAAAGTCATTGATACCCCATCCGTTACGGCTGTGGCAAAAGATGGGATCCAGCTTATTGCTAAAGCCAGGGTCACTGTCCGTGCCAACATCAAGCAACTGGTAGGGGGTGCCGGCGAAGAAACCGTGCTTGCAAGGGTAGGAGAGGGCATCGTTTCTTCTATCGGTTCCGCTCAATCCCATAAATCGGTGTTAGAAAACCCGGACAGCATTTCCAAGCTTGTTCTCGAAAAAGGGCTTGATTCAGGCACAGCGTTCGAGATCCTCTCAATTGATATTGCCGATATCGATGTAGGCAAGAATATCGGGGCTTTCCTGCAGATGGACCAGGCCAATGCCGATAAAAATATTGCGCAGGCACGCGCCGAAGAGCGCCGTGCCATGGCCGTTGCACGTGAACAGGAAATGCGCGCCAAAGCAGAGGAATCACGCGCTAACCTGATCCAGGCTGAAGCCGAGATCCCTAAAGCTATTGCAGAAGCCTTCCGTTCAGGAAACCTTGGGATAATGGACTATCAGCGGTACCAGAATATCAAAGCCGATACCAGGATGCGCGATTCTATCGCAGAACCCTCGTCACAGAAACCTAAAAAAGGTATAAAAGAAAACGACAAGGACAGCTTTTAATCAATCCTTCATGATCCTTTAATTTGTTGCCGGAATACTTACATCCGGTCAATTGTGTTTTCCCATTGTGGAAAAATCAAAACAAATCCTTTACAAATGATCCCGGAAGCCGAACTCCAGAAAATCGCTATTAAATATGAAGGCCTCCTTTCATCGGCACAAAGCCTGTTGAAGGCAGGGGATCGACAATTAATAGATGATGCTTTCCGTTTCGCCTCTGAAATATTCCAGGATAAACGGCACCTGACCGGCGAGCTGCTGATCAACCATTCCCTGTCCGTTGCTAAGATTGCCGTTGAAGAAATGGGGCTGGGCATCAATTCCATCATTACCGCCCTTTTGCATGATACGGTTACTTCTCAGGCCGTCACCATCGACGAGATTAGGAAAAGATTTGGTGCAGTTACCGCTGACATGGTCAGGGGCTATACAAGGATCAGTGAATTGCCCACCGGGAAGGTCTCTTTGCAATCAGACGCCTTTAGAAAATTATTCCTTGCTGTTGTCGACGATATCCGGATCATTCTTCTCAAGCTTGCGCACCGGCTTCGGGATATGAGGATGATCGAAAAGCTTCCTGCAGAATACCAGTCACGATATATCAGCGAGGTAATCCACCTCTATAGCCCTATCGCCCATCGTCTTGGCCTTTACCGGGTTAAAAAGGAAATGGAAGACCTCTCCATGAAATTTACCCGGCCGGATATCTACCAGGAAATTGCCCAGAAAATAAGGGAGACTGAATCAAAAAGGAATGCCTTTATCAATGAATTCATAGCTCCTATCCAGCGTGAGCTGTTTAAGCAGGGGTTCAATTTCGAGATCAAAGGAAGGCCGAAATCGATCCCTTCTATCTGGGAGAAAATGAAAAAGCAGGATGTTGAATTCGAACAGGTATTCGACCTTTTCGCTATCCGTATCATACTTGATTCAACCCCGGAAAATGAAAAATCGGACTGCTGGAAAGCCTACTCCCTGGTTACCAACATTTATCCGCCCAATCCAAAAAGGTTGCGCGACTGGATATCTTCGCCCAAAGCATCCGGTTACGAGTCGCTGCATACCACTGTGAATGGCCCGAATGATAAATGGGTGGAAGTGCAGATTCGTACAGTGAGAATGGACGAAGTGGCTGAAAAAGGACAGGCCGCCCACTGGCGCTATAAAGGTTTCGGCTCCAAGGAAGATACTCAACGCTGGCTGCTCCAGGTCAGGGATATAATTGAAAATCCTGAGCAATTGGCCTTTGAGGATGCAGATAAGGCCCTGAAAAGCCATAAATCCGATAAAGTATTCATTTTCACGCCAAATGGCGATCTGAAAGAACTTGACCTGGGTTCCACAGTTCTCGACTTTGCTTTCGAAGTGCACACAAATGTGGGCTATTCCTGTACAGGAGCGAAAGTCAATGATAAGATCGTTCCGCTGAAACAGGTACTCGGGAATGGAGATAAAGTTGAGATCATTACTTCGAAGATCCAGAAGCCCAAAATGGACTGGCTTAATTATGTGGTTACCACTAAAGCCAAGAACAAGATAAAACGGGCGCTGAAGGAAGAACAATACCTGGAAGCTGAAAAAGGAAACGAGATTTTACGGAGAAAATTCAAAAACTGGAAGTTAACTTTCAATGATGAGAATATCGACCGTCTCATTAAAAAGTACAGACTTTCATCATCCATTGATCTTTACGGGCTGATTTACCAGGAAAAGATCGATCTGATCGAATTAAAGAGGTTTTTAATTGGCGACCCGGAAAAGGCAGAGGAAGTTAAACCGGTTCCTGCTAAGGAAGGCAAAGCCGCAAAGGCCGCAAGGCTGGGTCAACAGGAAGAGGATGTGCTTTTCATCGACCGGAGCCTTAAGAAGGTTAATTTTAAGCTGGCAAAATGTTGTAACCCTGAGCCCGGTGACCCTGTCTTCGGGTTTGTTACCATCAGCCGCGGTATTACGATCCACCACGAGAACTGCCCGAATGCCAGCCAGTTACTGACTCGCTACGGGTACCGGAAGATTGATGTCCAGTGGAAAGAGGCGGATGCAAAAACCGCCTTCAAGGCAACAATCAGGGTTATTGGTGCCGATCGGATCGGTATCATGAACGAGATCACCCAGATCATCTCCAATGATTTGAAATTTAATATGATATCAGTAAAGATCGATGTAAAAAAAGGGGTCTTTAACGGGCTTATTAAATTATCTGTTAAAAGCAATGGCTCACTTTCCGATCTCCTGGAAAAGATCTCCCAGGTTGGCGGTGTAAGTAAGGTAGCCAAAATAAGCTCTTTTTAACATTTTTTACGAAATATTTCGTAAATAGACTTGACTTCACTTTTCATTTCAAATATCTTTGTCGTACGAAATAATTCGTAATACAAAAAATTATGAAGTCATCTCCCAAAACATTTAAGCCCACAGAAACCGAACTTGAAATCCTCTCGATCCTTTGGAACAAAGGCCCGTCAACCGTCAGGGAAGTAAATGAGGAAATGAACAGGAATAAAATAGTGGGATATACAACTACCCTGAAGCTGATGCAGATCATGACCGGGAAAAACATGGTCGAGAGGGTAATGGATGGCCGCACACATATTTACCATGCACTGGCCAGGCAGGAAGACGCCCAGGTAAGGATGCTCGACAGGATCCTTGAAACCGCTTTCGGCGGCTCAGCATCCAAGCTGGTGCTCCAGGCATTGGGTAACCATAAAACATCCGACGAAGAGCTGCAGGAAATAAAAGAGCTAATTCATAAGCTGGAAGGAGGTGAAAAATGATCAGCCTGCTGGAATCCCTTTTTTCTGCCGAGTTTATGAGGGCATTTGCTCTCACCTTATTTCATTCGCTCTGGCAGGGTGCGCTCTTTGCGCTGGTTACTGCCGGCATCATCCTTATATTGAGGAAACACAAGCCGGCACTTCGTTATGCTATCCTCTACCTTTTGCTGCTGCTTATCCCGGTTTTCTTCATCGCAACATTCATGCTGGTATATCATCCCGAAGAGAGCCGGAATATTGAAAACAGTACCGGCGTTACCAAAACAATACAGGCTGAAGCAAGTCAAAGCGGATTAACCATGGGCGCTTCTGCCGGGGATCCTGCACATGCCTGGTATTTTTCGGTAGTGCAGTTTTTTGAAAACAATGCCAGGCTGTTTGTAATGATCTGGCTGTGCGGCTTTTTATTCTTTCTTTTCCGTTTCACAGGGTCAGTCTTCTATGTTTACCGTTTAAAATCTTATAATAATTATCCTGTCGATGAGCGGTGGAATACGCACCTCAGGAGGCTTTCAGACAGGATAGGGCTCGATAGGACCATCAGGCTGGCTGAATCAGGACTGGCCAGGATACCGATGACCATCGGATATCTCAAACCTGTTATCCTGCTCCCGATCGGTACTTTATCAGGGGTCCCGCCACAGCAAATAGACGCCATCCTCCTTCACGAACTGGCACATATCCTGAGAAAAGACTACCTGCTCAATATAATCCAATCCGTCATCGAGCTCTTATTCTTTTACCATCCGCTGACATGGTGGCTATCAGGGCTTATCAGGCAGGAGAGGGAACATATTTGCGATGACCTTGCAGTGAACATCAACCAGGATCAATTAAATTATATAAAAGCATTAACAACTATGGAAGAACTGAATTCAAAATCGCCTATGCTGGCCAGTGCATTTACAGGTTCAAAGAAAAAACTGCTTGCACGGGTAAAACGCCTTATTACACCCGTAAAACTCAGGAAGGGTATGAGTGAGGGGATCATTGCTTTCCTTTTATTGATCACCCTGGTTACCACCCTGTCACTTAACGCCCTGTCAATAATACCAAGTTCATTTGACCTTACAGGCCGTGAATCCGGGGAAAGAATTTATAATTTCCTACCGTATCATCCTGAGGTCCCGGATACTATTACCGCCAAATCGCATTCAGGCAAGGTTTCAATAAGCGTTTATTCAGATACCATAAATGAAGAAAAGCAAAAAGCCTTGCAGGAAATAGCTGAGTCACTTGACAGACAAGCAGGTAAATATGATAAGCCTACGCAGGAACATATTGTTTGGACTGAAGGTGCCGAAGGTGACACGAAAATCATCAAATCCCGCAACCAGGTAATTGTAATAAGCAAATCAGACTCAGCTGATTCTGAAAAGGATTCAGTAGTTGTGATTATTAATGGAG
Organism: uncultured Bacteroidales bacterium; assembly: GCA_964371595.1. Lineage (GTDB taxonomy): Bacteria > Bacteroidota > Bacteroidia > Bacteroidales > JAGOPY01 > JAGOPY01. The sequence goes on from CAYJNJ010000024.1 coordinate 40,982, forward strand.
AAGACACGCCCCGACACCATATGCGCTATGAATACAGGACTGATTGTCCTGTTCCTCCCGGGTCGCCCGACATGCATTATTTCTATTCAAATCCAGGCCCATTGCCGGAAGGGGAAGAAATGAAGATCAAGGTGTTTTCATATAAAAATGACTCTATTGATACGCTAATTTTTATCAATCCAGAATCGGAATTTAACTGGCAAGCAGCTGAAGAGTTAAAGTGGCATTCCAGGGAGATGGAAGAATCGCTCAGGGATAGGGAACTTGAAATGCTTGAATATGAGCGGTCTGCTGAGGCAATGCAGGATCATATGAAAGATATTCAGATTGAAATTGAACATGAGCAACAGCAAGATTTTGAAAATATGGAATTTTATTTCAATGAACCTCCGATTCCTCCGACAGCTCCTGAAATTGCATTCATGCCCGAACCACCTGTTCGTGCTGCTGAAAAGATCATCCGCCAGGAACTACGCGATGATGGCCTGACAGAACGTGGAAGAAAATACGTTATCGAAATCGGTTCCAAAGCAATGTATATCAACGGCGAAAAGCAGCCAAAGGAAATCTACAGGAAATACAGCAAGCTCGTTGAAAGCCTTGAAGGAACTAATTTTGATGGAGACGATACTTTTAAGCTAATATTCTGAAAAAAACAGAACCGACGGATTTACGTATTACCTAACCCCCTTTACCCCCCGCCCCCTGTCCCCCTCTCCAATATGGAGAGGGGGACAGGGGGTGAGGCTGACATAAAAAAAGAGGCTGCCCGGATAGACAGCCTCTTTTTAGTTTTAAGCCTGGGCCGTTGGCCCACCGAGATGGAAGGGCGGCATACCCTCCGATCCTTCCGGGGTTTCAATCTGGCCGTATAAGCTCTCGTACTTTCCGATATTCTCCTTCAGTGCACGGAGCAGCCGTTTTGCGTGTTGCGGCGTCAGGATGATGCGGGACTTCACTTTTGCTTTAGGCATCCCCGGCATCATTTTTATAAAATCGATAATGAACTCAGAATGTGAATGGGAGATCATGGCAAGATTGGCATAAGTGCCTTCTGCCTGTTCTTCTCCCAGCTCAATATTGATCTGGTTCTTAGGTTTGTTATCTGGCATGACTTTATAATTTAACAGGATTAATTTTCATTTTCCGGTTCGTCTTCAAAGCCCTCTTTGCTGGCCATGATCTCCTCGTATTCTTCACGGGAACCGACAATGATATCTTCGTACTTGCGTAACCCGGTTCCGGCAGGGATCTTGTGACCGACGATCACATTTTCCTTCAAGCCTTTCAGCTCATCTGTCTTTGCCTGGATTGCGGCCTGTGTCAGCACTTTCGTTGTTTCCTGGAAAGAGGCAGCTGATATCCAGCTGTTTGTCTGTAGGGAAGCACGGGTGATCCCCTGGATAACCTGGCGGCCTGTGGCCGGACGGGCATCCCTGGCTTCGATCAGCCCTTTGTCCTTACGCTTCAGCATAGAGTTTTCATCCCTCAGTTTCCTGGCACTGACAATCTGGCCGGCACGGTAGGTCAGGGAGTCCCCTGAATCAACCACAACTTTCTTTCCGAATACATCATCATTTTCATCCTGGAAATCGGTCTTGTTAACCAGTTCTCCTTCGAGGAACCTTGTATCACCCGGATCTTCAACTTCTACCTTTCTCATCATCTGCCTGACGATCACCTCGAAATGCTTGTCGTTGATCTTTACGCCCTGCAGACGGTAAACTTCCTGGACTTCATTGACAATATATTCCTGGACTTTCATAGGTCCCTTGATGGCAAGGATATCGGCGGGTGAAATTTCACCTTCCGAAAGCGAGGTGCCCGCACGGATGTAATCATTTTCCTGTGCGAGGATCTGCTTGGTGGTCGGCACCAGGTAGTGTTTTTCCTCACCGGTTTTGGAGGTGATGATAACCTCGCGGTTACCTCTTTTAAGTTTTTTGCTGATGGTCACAACACCGTCGATTTCAGCGACAACAGCTGGTTCTGAAGGATTCCTCGCTTCGAAGAGCTCGGTAACCCTGGGCAGACCCCCGGTGATGTCACCGGTCTTGCCGATAGCACGCGGGATCTTAACCAGCGGCTCACCTGCTTTGATGTCCTGTCCGTCTTCGACAACAATACGGGCACCAACGGGAATATCATACGCTTTCATAACTTCTCCGTCGCCGGAAACGATGTTGATCGTAGGATTCTTTAGTTTCTGACGTGGTTCTATGACAACCTTGTCGACGTAACCTGTCTGTTCGTCCGATTCGATGCGATAGGTTTTTCCTTCGACAACATTTTCATACTGGATCGTACCTTTCACCTCGGCAAGGATCACGGCATTGAACGGATCCCAGTCGCTGATCTGGTCGCCTTTCTTAACCTCGGTGTTTTCCTTGAAATAGAGATTGGCTCCATAAGGAATGTGGCCGGAAGCAAGAATAATACGGGTATGTTTATCTACGATCCTCATTTCAGCCGAACGGCCAATAACGACATCATAGGTTTTACCTTCCCGGTTTGTATAGGTAACGAACCTGAGTTCGTCTATTTCAAGGAAACCATCGTACTTGGCCTCAATCTTCGAAATAATCGCAACGTTGGAAGCGGTACCCCCAACGTGGAATGTACGAAGTGTAAGCTGTGTACCAGGTTCACCGATCGACTGGGCGGCGATGACTCCTACCGCCTCGCCTTCCTGCACCATCCGGCCTGTTGCCAGGTTCCTTCCATAGCATCTTGCACAAACACCCTTCTTGGCTTCGCAGGTAAGCACGGAACGGATTTCAACGGATTCAATGGGTGATTCCTCAATGATTCTGCATTTATCTTCAGTCAGCTGATGGCCTGCACGTGCAATTAACTCACCTGAATGCGGGTGGAAAATATCATGCAGTGTAACCCGGCCAAGGATCCTGTCATACAGTGATTCAACGGTCTCTTCATTTTTCTTAAGGGCTGAAATCGTGATCCCCCTCAAGGTTCCGCAGTCATCTTCCGAAATGATAACATCCTGGGCAACATCGACCAAACGACGTGTCAGGTAACCGGCATCTGCAGTTTTAAGGGCGGTATCGGCAAGACCTTTACGTGCACCGTGAGTGGAAATAAAGTACTCCAGAACGGATAAGCCTTCTTTAAAGTTCGAGAGGATAGGGTTTTCGATGATTTCACCCCCTGTCGCCCCCGACTTTTGCGGTTTGGCCATAAGGCCCCTCATCCCGGATAACTGCCTGATCTGTTCTTTTGAACCCCTGGCACCGGAATCGAGCATCATGAAAATAGGGTTAAATCCGCCTTTATCCATCGAAATTTCCTTCATTACCTGCTGGGTAAGCTTGGAGTTGGTATGTGTCCAGATGTCGATGATCTGGTTATAGCGTTCATTATTGGTAATGAAACCCATGTTATAGTTGCTGAGGACCTCTTCCACTTCCAGGTTGGCTTCTTCGATAAAGGATTCTTTTACCGCTGGGATGATCACATCACCCAGGTTAAAGGATAAACCTCCCTTGAAAGCCATGATGAATCCGAGATTTTTGATGTTATCGAGGAAATCTGCGGTTTTCTTGGTCCCGGTTGCTTTCAGGATGTCGCCGATGATGTCCCTTAGCGCTTTTTTCGTCAGCAAGGTATTGATATAGCCCATTTCTGAAGGAACAACCTGGTTGAACAGCACGCGGCCGGTGGTTGTTTCTACTACCTGGTTAATAGGCTGGCCATCTACAAGGTCTTCAACTTTCACTGAAATATTGGCGTGAAGGTCAAGCTTTTCTTCATTAAAAGCGATAATAACTTCTTCAGGGGAGTAGAACCTCTTTCCTTCCCCTTTGATAGGGAATTCCGGGCTGTTCTTACGGCCTTTGGTCATATAATACAGGCCAAGTACCATGTCCTGTGAAGGAACGGTAATTGGGGCGCCGTTAGCCGGGTTAAGGATATTATGAGAAGCCAGCATGAGGAGCTGTGCTTCAAGGACTGCTGCACTGCCAAGCGGCACGTGGACTGCCATCTGGTCACCGTCGAAGTCAGCGTTGAATGCGGTACAAACGAGTGGGTGCAACTGGATGGCTTTACCTTCGATGAGCTTGGGCTGGAAGGCCTGGATACCTAGTCGGTGAAGGGTAGGGGCACGGTTAAGGAGAACCGGGTGGCCTTTCAAAATGTTTTCGAGGATGTCCCATACAACGGCATCTTTCCTGTCGACGATCTTTTTGGCGGATTTTACCGTTTTAACGATTCCTCTTTCAAGAAGCTTCCTGATGATAAACGGTTTGAAAAGCTCGGCGGCCATATCTTTCGGCAGTCCGCATTCACTGAGCTTCAGTTCAGGTCCTACAACGATGACGGAACGGCCTGAATAATCGACACGTTTACCCAGTAAGTTCTGGCGGAAACGTCCTTGCTTTCCTTTGAGGCTGTCGCTTAAGGATTTCAGCGGACGGTTGCTTTCGGTTTTAACCGCGCTTACCTTCCTGGAATTATCAAGCAGCGAGTCGACAGCTTCCTGGAGCATGCGCTTTTCGTTACGCATGATGACATCAGGGGCTTTGATCTCGATCAGTCTCTTGAGACGGTTGTTACGGATAATCACACGACGGTATAGGTCATTGAGGTCGGATGTTGCAAACCTGCCACCATCCAGCGGGACTAACGGCCTGAGTTCCGGTGGGATGACCGGGACAATCTTCATGATCATCCACCCCGGACGGTTTTCTGTCCTGGTGCGGGCATCACGGAAAGCTTCGTAAACCTGAAGGCGTTTCAATGCTTCCTGCTTACGCTGTTGCGAAGTCTCGGTGTTGGCTTTATGACGAAGGTCATAAGACATTTTATCCAGGTCCAGGGCTTCGAGCAGATCGAACAAGGCTTCAGCGCCCATCTTGGCGATGAATTTGTTGGGATCTGAATCATCAAGGTGTGCGTTGTCTGCCGGTAAATTATCGACAATCTCAAAATATTCTTCTTCTGAAAGGAAATCCAGTTCTTTGACCCCGTCTTTTTCCTTGATACCGGGCTTGATCACCACATATTTTTCATAATAGATGATCGAATCCATCTTTTTGGAAGGTAAGCCGAGAAGGGCACCGATCTTGTTGGGAAGTGAGCGGAAAAACCAGATATGGGCGACGGGCACAACCAGCTGGATGTGACCGGTACGTTCACGCCTGACTTTCTTTTCCGTTACTTCAACACCGCAACGGTCGCAGATAATCCCTTTGTACCGGATACGCTTATATTTTCCGCAATGGCATTCGTAATCCTTTACAGGTCCGAATATCCTCTCGCAGAAAAGGCCGTCACGTTCAGGTTTATAAGTCCTGTAATTGATTGTCTCCGGCTTCAGCACCTCTCCGAATGAGCGTTCGAGGATGGATTCAGGAGAAGCTAAGCTGATGGTTATATTATTAAAATCTATTGTCGTATTTGATTCTCTTCTGAAGGCCATGTTATAGCTTTTAGTGATTACAAAACATTATTCGAAGGCAACTTCAAGGCCTAAGCCCCTGAGTTCGTGGACAAGAACGTTGAAGGATTCCGGTATGCTCGGTTTGGGCATATTTTCACCCTTTACGATCGTCTCGTAGGCTTTTGCCCTGCCCACAACGTCATCGGATTTAACCGTGAGGATCTCTTGCAGGATGCTGGATGCACCGAATGCTTCCAGTGCCCAGACTTCCATTTCACCGAAACGCTGGCCGCCGAACTGGGCTTTACCGCCAAGTGGCTGCTGGGTAATCAGTGAGTAGGGTCCGATAGAACGTGCATGGATCTTGTCTTCCACCATGTGGTGC
>CAYJNJ010000025.1:0-46392 GCA_964371595.1 uncultured Bacteroidales bacterium
CCTTAATCCCCTCCCAGGCCAATATTTGCAGATTAAAACAAATTTATCAAGGGAGGGGAAAATTGCGGGTAATGACCATCCTGCTACCAATATTTATCTCCTAACGGAGAAGGTGCATTGAAAAGTTGAAATACAAAAAATAATTACCAGGCTTTGTAAAATGTGTCTGTCAACCCTTGATTCGCATTTATAATAATTTGAAAGGAATTCGTGCAAATTCGTAGTATTCGTCTTTATTCGTGTTCTGTTAATGGCACACGAATGCCAAGAATGATAAGAATGAACACGAATTTTCTAAGTTTACTTTTTACTACTTTAAATTTCGTAAATGTCCTGGTAGTTATGTCGTTAATTAAATAAATTTGTATAACGGAATTGTTGATACTATGCTACTACGCGGCCTAACTGCAAATGAGAATATGGACAATCTGGTTTATTCATACGATGATCCTAGCAGCCGGCCTCCCAGTATCATAGGTTATACCGCCGACATTCAATCCAGCCAGGATTATAATCCTTTCGGGATGATACAGCAGGGACGCTCATTTATCTCAAATACATATCGTTATGGGTTTAATCGACAAGAAAAAGATGATGAGATTACAAGCGTTACAAGTACACATTTAAGTTTTGAATGCCGAATTTATGATAGCCGTATAGGTAGATTTTTAAGTGTTGAGCCCATTGCTTTTTTTTATCCATGGAATAGTACATAGGCGTTTGCAGAGAATGGAGTAATAGATGGAATTGATTTGGAAGGGTTGGAATGGAGCAGAGCAACTGACAATGCAGGTAATATTACATATACTATTAAATTAAAAGTAAAAAACTCTGCACAAGTTAAACAAGACGAACTTGAGCATTATCTTACACAAATAGAAACTAGGTTTTGAAACTATTTCAAATCAAATTACATGCAAAACATTAAACCTCAGCCCGTTAAAATAGAACAAACTGAGCCTGTGTTAAAAACAAGATAACTTTTACTTTATGAAGCGGATTTACTTTTTAACATTCATTTTAATAAGTAGTTTACTTTTAAAAGCTCAAGAGGAACGCTCAATAATTAAATATACTGTCAGTTTTGAAGAAGTAAATAGAAACACATTAAAACAAAATTCTGATACCTTAAACTATTCTATTATGTTTGAAGATGGGTTTGAAAACGATTCTGTAACATTAATAGTGGATAGGAAAATAGTATTTTCAAAAGAGGGTGTGAAGAATTTTGTGTAAACGGTGATTGCATTTATGTAGTGGTCTAAAAAAACTCGATAGGAATTTACTTCCTTTAAAATTTCTGTCAACCTGCACATGAAGCTCTCAGGAAATCGCTGTAGGTTTCTTTTGACCTTTTCATGCAAACGAATGGATTTTACTTCGTAGAGGACAGCCAGATCCCTGTCGAGCATTACTTTTTGTCCCCGAATCAGGTAAATTTTGCTCATGATTACCTCCTTTGGAATCATCAGCGTGCTCTTTTCATTCAGAGATTAGAATATCAGTAGATAATAATTTGAAAGGAATTCGTGTAAATTCGTTGGATTCGTTTTTTTTCGTGTTCTGTTATAGGAACACGAATGCCACGAATTTATACGAATGAACACGAATTATGGTAAGTTTACTTTATTGCTTTAAATTTTGTAAATATCCTGGCAGTGATGGTGTTATTTAAATAAATTTGTATAAAGGAATTGTTGACACCTTGCTACTGATTACAATTTATGAATAAAATGTTAAAATTTGAATGCCCTGACTTTAAAGCCAATATTAATAAAAATATAAAACGGGCTATAATAATAAGCGTTATAGTTGCTTTATTTCTTGGACTTTTTTCTCGATTATGGATTTATAGTATTGCAGTAGGCTGTTTTATTTTTTGCGTCTATGTTATAAAAGCTTTTCGTTGGAATAGGTTTTATATAAAGGAGATTTTGATAAATAGTGAGGTTTTAATTAAATATCTTGATAAAGGAACAGAGCGGGTTGTTCAAGGAGATAAAAATGATTTTGTGTTTAAAAAGAGAATGGGCATCAGTACAGCAAAGATACCATCTTTGTTCATATCTAAAAATTCTGAGAATATTACTATTATTCAATATGAAATAGGTGAATGGGATGAGAATAAAATGGATGAGCTTTTATCTTCGTTGAATACCCCAGATAAGATGGTTGTTCGGAACTGCTGAGTATTTTGCAAAGCCCCCGTTGAGCCGAGGCTATAACAATATAAGCTTCCGGTCTGATGCATTTTGACCGGCATTAAGCAGCCCTCTAACTTTGGCGCCTTAAGTTTTAATTTATGAAGAAGTCAGAAAATTGGCAGATTCGTATGATTGCCCAGGATGAAGATTTGTTTCAATATGCTCGAGAAGAGTTTTTTCTATATGCATTCCATCTACGGCAGCGATAACTTGCGAAAATTCCACCTTAATTAAATAGTGATAAACATGATTTTGAACTGAATTCGTGCAAATTCGGTGCATTCCTGCCCGACTACCGCCAGTCAGGCGTGGCGTCTTGATTCGTGTTCTGTTAATGGCACACGAATGCCCCCTCCCTGAACGACTCAGTCGGGCAGGTGTCCGTCCGACATGAATTATTGGTAATGTCGAATTTACTTCCAATATACGACATGTACAAATCAAAAACCTTCATCGGAAGACCTTCATATGGTGTAACAGATACCCGAATTTCGTACTTTTGCAAAGTTTTTTTGAAATACTAAGCTAATATTATGTTCGAAGGACTATCAGATAAACTGGAACGATCATTTAAAATCCTCAAAGGGCAAGGGCATATTACCGAGATCAATGTGGCGGAAACTTTGAAGGAAGTGCGTAAAGCCCTTCTCGATGCGGATGTCAGTTACAAAATCGCCAAGGATTTCGCCGACCAGGTCAAAGTTGAAGCACTAGGCCAGAAGATACTTACTTCAGTTTCTCCAAGCCAGCTCATGGTCAAGATAGTTCATGACAAGCTTGCCGAATTAATGGGCAGCAGCCAGTCAGACCTTGATATCCAGGGCAAACCCGCGGTTATCCTGATGTCAGGCCTGCAAGGTTCAGGTAAAACAACGTTCTCTGCAAAGCTTGCCAATTATCTTAAGACGAAAAAAGGCAGGCAGGTGCTTCTTGTTGCGTGCGACGTTTACAGGCCCGCTGCTATCGAGCAGCTAAAAGTGCTTGGGGGCCAGATAGGTGTTGAAATTTATACCGAAGAGGGTAATAAGGATCCTGTGCAGATCGCCAAAAGGGCAGTCCAGTTTGCAAAAGATAAGAGCTATACCGTAGTGATCATCGATACGGCAGGGCGACTTGCTATTGATGAAGATATGATGCGTGAAATAGCCGCAATCAAAAATGCGGTCAATCCGAACGAAACCCTTTTCGTGGTCGATGCCATGACCGGCCAGGATGCCGTAAACACTGCAAAAGCCTTCAACGACAGGCTCAATTTCGACGGGGTGATCCTTACCAAATTAGACGGTGATACCCGCGGTGGGGCTGCCTTAACCATTCGCGCCGTTGTTAATAAGCCTATTAAGTTTGTGGGTATCGGTGAAAAGATCGATGCCATCGATATTTTTTATCCCTCCCGTATGGCTGACAGGATCCTCGGGATGGGCGATATTGTTTCACTCGTTGAAAGGGCGCAGGAACAGTTCGATGAAGAGGAAGCACGCCAGCTGCAGAAGAAAATTGCCCACGACGATTTCAATTTCAATGATTTCATGACCCAGATCAAGCAGATCAAAAAGATGGGCAACGTGAAAGACCTGATGAGCATGATTCCCGGAATGGGAAAGGCTTTGCGGAATGTCGACATTGATGATAACGCCTTCAAAGGGATCGAAGCCATCATCCATTCGATGACCCCTGATGAAAGGGAACATCCCAGGTTGCTTAATGGATCAAGAAGGAAAAGGATTGCTATTGGCAGCGGAAACGATATCCAGGAAGTGAACAGGCTGATCAAGCAATTTTATGAGACCAGCAAAATGATGAAAATGATGGCCGGGGGAAAAGGGAAAAACATGATGAGGGCCATGCAGAATATGAAGGGTGCTCCAAGGCGCTGATAATTAATACTTAATACATCCCTGATGGAATTAATGGACGGAAAGCTGGTTGCGGAAAAGATCAAAGCTGAACTTAAACTGGAATCTGCACGCCTGATAGATGCCGGTATCGACCCTCACCTGGTTGCCATCCTGGTCGGGGATGACCCTGCCAGCCATACCTACGTTAAGAATAAGGAAATAGCCTGCCAGGAAGCCGGGATTATCTCGACGGTATACCGCCAGTCAGCATCTATGACCGAAAAGGAACTGCTGACGATGATCGATTTCATCAATAACGACCCGGAGGTGCATGGAATGATCGTCCAGCTCCCGCTGCCAAAACATATCAACCCGGATAAAGTCATCCAAAAGATCAACCCGGCAAAGGATGTCGATGGGTTCCACCCGGTAAATATCGGGAGGATGGTCCAGGGTGTTCCTGCTTATCTGCCGGCAACACCTTTCGGTATTATGAAGCTGCTGGAATATTACAAAGTAGAAACGGAGGGAAAGCATTGTGTGGTCCTTGGAAGAAGCAATATTGTCGGGACCCCGGTATCCATCCTGATGTCGCGAAAAGCAAATCCGGGAAATGCCACTGTGACCCTTTGTCATTCGAAATCGTTGAACCTTGATAGCATTACGCGTGAAGCCGATATCCTGATAGCAGCCATCGGGCAGCAGGGCTTTGTGAAAGCGGATATGGTCAAAGAGGGTGCAGTGGTCATTGATGTTGGAATGCACCGTGTACCTCGGATGAGACAAAGTCAGGGTTCAGGCTGACAGGCGATGTGGATTTCAACGGGGTTTCAAGGAAAGCTTCGCTGATCACGCCGGTGCCTGGCGGAGTGGGGCCGATGACGATAGTTTCCCTACTTTACAATACGATCCTTGCCGCCAAAAAAGAAATAAGCTACTGAGTTGTGGCTTTTTACATTTCATACTCGCTGTTATGAGTATTTTCATGACCGACCAGCAACAGGAACTCTTTGACCAGGGCAAATTATTGCCCCTGATGGAGGATTTTTATACTATCCAGGGCGAAGGGGCGAATACAGGTACTGCGGCGTATTTTATCCGGCTGGGTGGTTGCGATATGGGTTGCTGGTGGTGTGATGTGAAAGAATCATGGGATGCAACCCTGCACCCTTTAACCCTTGCGGATGAGATTGTCGGCAGGGCTTTGCAGACCCCTTCAGGCGCCGTTGTGGTTACAGGAGGGGAGCCGGTCCTTTATAACCTGGATTATCTTTGCAATGAATTGAAAAACAAAGGCATAAAAACATTCCTCGAAACGGCCGGGGTGAGGAAACTGACAGGAACCTGGGACTGGATCTGCTTATCTCCTAAAAAAGGTTCTATACCCATATTAGAGTATTTTTCTGTAGCAAATGAACTGAAAGTGATCATCCACCAGGAAAGCGACCTTCGCTGGGCGGAGCTCAATGCGGAAAAGGCACATGCGGACTGCACGCTTTTCCTTCAGCCGGAATGGAGCAAATACAATGAAATCCTGCCTGTCATCGTTGATTATATCAAGCTGCATCCTCACTGGAAAATGTCGCTGCAGACCCATAAATTCATGAATATCCCTTGATATGAAAGTTTGGCCTCTTGGAATCCTGCTCGTTTTTATGCTGTCAGTCTTTGTTTTGTCTGAGGCTGCCGGACAGGAACAGGTCTCGCCAAAGGCGTTAAAATATTTCGAAAAAGCCATGGAATATTTCCGTGAAGGTCAATGGGACGATTGTGAGGGCGAGCTTAACAAAGCCATCCTGGCCGATTCAACGCTTGCCGACTCTTATATCATGCTTGCCGATATCCGGCTTGAAAAAGGCAGGCCGGGGGAAGCGGTTACCCTTTATCAAAAGGCGCTAAAATTCAATCCCGACCGGAAGGACATTGTCCTGGGACTTCTGGCAAATACCTTATTTTCACAGGAAAGGTATCCGGAAGCAATTCCTTATTACCTGGAACTGCTGGAATTTCCCGGCCTGGATCCTGCAGTAAAGCTGGCATACCAAAAAAAGATAACAGATTCCCGGTTCAGGAAAGAGCTGATGGAGCACCCGGTTTCGTACGATCCTTATAATCTTGGAATTGCAGTAAACAGCACTGATGATGAATATATCAATGCCCTGGCTGCAGACGGCTCGGGTATTTACTTCACCCGCCGGACGAAAAGTATTGCCGGCACGGGAAGGGATTTTAACGAAGATTTCTATTTTGCCGTATTTAGCGACGATTCGCTTGAAACGGCCGTTAAAATGAATTATCCTCCCGGTATAGAAAATGATGCCGGCGGTTTGTGTATTTCACCGGACGGCAGGCAGATGTATTTTACCTGTTGCGACCGGTCCGACAGGTATGGCAGTTGTGATTTGTATTATTCGGAAAAAACCGGAGATACCTGGTCTGCCGCTAAGAATATGGGAAGCATGATCAACACCGGATCGTGGGAAGCACAGCCTTCTGTATCACCTGATGGCAAAACACTTTATTTTACAAGCAACAGGAGGGGCGGCCTGGGAAGTTCAGATATCTGGAAGGCCGAACGCGCCGCCGACGGAAGCTGGGGCAAACCGGTAAACCTGGGAGGCCCGGTCAATACATCAGCCGCAGAAATGGCGCCTTTCATCCATTATGATAACCTGACGCTTTACTTTTCTTCTGCCGGCCATATGGGAATGGGCGGGGCCGATCTCTTTAAATCCGTCCGCCTGGGTAATTCATGGGTCAAGCCGCAAAACCTCGGCTACCCCATCAATAGCATGGCTGACGAACTGGTGATCGTAGTTAACCCGTCAGGGGAACTGGGGTATATTTCAAGTTTTGATAAATTCTCAGGCAAAGGATATGACATCTTCAGGTTTGAATTGCATGAACTGATCAAGCCGAATATGGTGACTTACCTGAAAGGCAAAGTGTATGACCGGGAAAACGGCCAGCCTCTCAGGGCGGATTTTACCCTGATTGATATTGCCAGGGATTCTATGATTATCAGTTCCGTTTCCGACAGGCTGAATGGCGAATTCCTGGTTTGCCTGCCCGGAAACAGGGATTATGCCCTAAATGTGGCATGTAATGGTTATTTGTTTTATTCCGACCACTTTCCTCTTTCTGAAATTAAATCCAGCCTGGACCCGGTGCTGAAAAATATACCGCTGGAGCCCGTCGCTGTTGGTAATTCAATGATCTTGAGGAATATTTTCTATGAAACCGATCAATATGTGCTGAAACCGGAATCTTATCCTGAACTTGAAAAATTGGTGGAATTCCTGGCAGAAAATCCTTCGCTTCGCATTGAAGTGGGCGGACATACGGACGATACCGGGACACATGAGCATAATGCCGAATTAAGTACAAACAGGGCAAAGACCGTATGCAGTTATCTTGAAGCTGCAGGTCTGGGTCCGTCGCGGATCACTTTCAAAGGATATGGTGAAAGTAAACCCCTGAATAACAATGATACGGACGAAAAGCGGGCTTTGAACCGGCGGACGGAGATCACGATCATCAAATAAGCGCCGGTTTCTCTCAATCAATCATTACAAAATCTTTCTTCGAAACCCCGCAAACAGGGCAGTACCAGTCATCAGGAATATCCTCGAATGCTGTTCCCGGTGCTATTCCTGAATGCTCATCGCCTTCTTCCGGATCATAAATGAATCCGCAGACAGTGCATTGATACTTATGGGGTTTTTTCTCTTTGACAGCTGCTTCAGGGACGGGCTTTTTTTCGTGTAATTCACTTAAATAAGTTGGGGAATTTTCCGGGGATAGCCCTTTGATCACTTCTCGATAAAAAGTATAATCCAATGGTTTTTTATCGTTATTGATTATTTCAGCATTAATAGCCCTGCCAATGAAAAGGAGATGGGTGCCGGTATCAAAAATATCTGTCACTTCACATTCAATCCAGGCAATGGTCTTCTCCAGCAAAATAGGGACACCGGATTCACCTAAGATGAAATTTCTGTCTTTGAATTTGTCAACGCTTTTCCCTGAATGAAATCCCCACGGGCCAAGGTATTCCAGATCAATATCCTGCTGAAGGATTGAAATGGAGAATAACCGGCTTTTTTTAATGTATTCAGTGGTCAGGTTATCTTTATGTGATGCTATGGCAAATTTCGGCGGATTGGCAGTAACCTGGAATACGGTGTTGGACACATGCCCGTTGTAATTGTTGCCGTCCTTTGAACAAACTATGTAAAGCCCGTAAGTAACTTTGAAAAATGTGTTGTAATCCATGAGAGGGGTTAGGTATTTTTTCCTACGGGTAAATCCGTCGGTTTATTAGTATTTTTTTCCGACGGGTAAATCCGTCGGTTGGTTCTTTAGTTTTTAATCCAGTCCACAATCTTGTCCGACATCGGGCTGTCACCAGGAGCGACCATACCTGCCAGGTTCCCGTTTTCATCGATCATGAATTTCTGAAAATTCCATTTTACCGGGGCATCCATCACCCCATTTTCCTCTTTGCTGGTCAGCCATTGGTAGACAGGTGCTATGTCGCTGCCTTTTACCGAAATCTTCGACATCATCGGGAAAGTAACGCCATATTTTGAAGTGCAGAACTGCTTGATCTCTTCATTTGAGCCGGGTTCCTGGCTGAGGAAATTATTCGCCGGGAAACCGATTATCGTAAATTTCTCTCCTCCATATGTTTTATATAGATTTTCGAGATCTTCATACTGGGGTGTGTTCCCGCATCTTGAAGCTGTATTGACTACAAGCACTTTTTTCCCTTTAAGCTGTGATAATGGGTATTCTTCCCCGTCAATAGTGGTAACGGTGAAATCGTAAAAAGTCTTTTTTGCCTGGTTCTGAGCTTGTGAGAATGCCACCGTAAATATCATGGCCATTATAATCATAGGAGTTTTCATTTATTTTAAGTTAGTTGAACTTCCAAACGTCAGCAGAGGGGTTTTGTTCATAATCTGAGTTATAAAGGTAGCAAATATTGATAAATGCACAATGCATAATCGTTAAATTTGCCGGTCATGAAAGGTATCAGCCTGCCAGGCTTGCAGAATGTTGTCAAACACCTGGATGCAGCGGAAAAGAAGACATTCCGGCTGCACCTGGCTTACCAGGCAATCGAAGGGATAATCCTGGGGGTCCTGGCCCTCAATGAATATGTGTTTATTAAAAGCATCCATGGCAGCAGCTACCAGGTAGGGATGCTGTTCCAGTTCAGCATGCTGGTTTTTATTTTCCTGGTCCTTTTTACCGAGCTGAGGAAACGCGTGAAAAATAAAAAATTGCTGCTGAAAGGAGCGGGCTTGCTGACCCGCCTGCCACTTGCCTGCCTGTTGTTCTTTCCTTCCAATCCTTTCGCTTATTCTTCAAGCCAGGTGTATCATTATATTTTTCTGGGGATATTTCTGATCTATTACCTTGGGAATATCATCATTTACCCGGCAATCAACGTGATGCTCAAAACGAATTACCGGCATGAAAATTTCGGTAAACTATATGCTTACAGCACCTCGGTGAATAAACTCGTAATGCTTGCGGTGACTTTCCTGTACGGGATTTTACTTGATCATGACTATTACATCTTCAGGTATGTCTTCCCGCTGGTGTCAGCCCTCGGAATAATATCACTTTTTATCCTTTCCGGTATCGATACCAGTAAAGTGGTTTTCGTGCCCCAGTCACAATCGGCCTGGAAATCGGTAAAACAATCCGTTAAAGGGATGTACAGGATTTTAAGGGAGAATAAGCCTTATCGTGATTTCGAGCTGGGATTTATGAGATATGGCTTTGCATTTATGATGACATCCCCGGTCATCAATATCTTTATGAATGAAGGCCTGCACCTTAATTATTCCAGTGTGGCTTTTTATAAGAATGGATATAATATCATTGCCATCGTTTTGCTCCTATTCACCGGAAGATGGCTGGGGAAGATGGATCCCAGGAAATTCGCTGCCTTTACTTTTATATCCCTGGGGGCATATATTTTTTTCATGATGATGTCGCAATTTTTCAGTTCTTACTTTGAGTTCGGAACGGTCAGGATCTACTATTCGCTGATCTTGTCATACCTGGCTTATGGATACTTTGCGGCTACGATGGTTCTTCTCTGGAACATAGGTTCGGCTTATTTCTGCAAGCCTGAAGAGGCCGACGATTACCAGTCGAACCATCTATTCCTGACTGGTGCCAGGTCTATTCTTGCACCGATCCTTGGCGTCTTCTTTTACGAAACCATCGGATTTACATGGACCTTCATCATCGGGGTCATCTTCTCGGTTTTTTCTGCGATGATATTATTGAATTCTTACAGGAAATACAAATTCAGCCTTTAATCATTGAATTTCTCAAATATCCCCAGGCCAAACAATGCAAAATCATATTTTACAGGATCTTCCGGATCAAAAGCCCTGAGATGGACCATCAGCTCTTCAAGGGCGAACCAGTCGTTCTGCTTCCTGGTAATGAGCCCGAGTTTCCTGGCGACATTCCCGGTATGAAGATCGAGCGGGCAATAGAGCAGGGCGGGACTGATCCCCTTCCATATCCCGAAATCCACACCCCGCTGGTCGTTTCGCACCATCCAGCGTAAAAACATATTGATCCTTTTAGCTGATGATCCTTTAAGAGGATCAGCCAGGTGCTTGGCGGTTCGTGCAGGATAAGGTTCAGAGAGAAAGACCTCCCTGAAATGGCCGATCGCCTTCTTGATCCCTTCACCGGCATGCTGTGTAAATACCTGCTCCAGGCCGCCATGGTGCTTATAAATATTTCCCAGGGATTTTAAAAAGAAAATGCAGTCGATGCCATTGAAAGTCCTGTGACTGTAGGATCTGAACCTGTTTAAATCACTTTCTTCTGCCCCGGTTATAAAAGAATAAGGATCATAATCCATCAATTCAAGCAGCAAAACAGAATTGTGGATGATTGTTTTCCGCTGGCCCCAGGATATGGCTGCAGCGAGGAAACCGGCGATTTCAATATCTTCTTTGCGTTCAAAACGGTGTGGTATGGAAACCGGATCAAGCCCGATAAATGCAGTATTGTTATAAAGATCTGATTTGAAGTCAAGTAATTCTTTGATTTGCTTTAAATCCGGCTTCATGTTAATTTTATTATTCGGGCTTTAATACTTGATGGAACTGTTTATCTTTGATTATCAAAATTACGAACAATTCCTCCAGGGGGTTTTTCATAATTAGCGTGAATCCTCCTTTGGACCATTACCAGATCAAATAAACCAGTAAAACAATGGCAAAAAACAGTTTAACAGCAATCAATGAGTTCCTGGAACCGAAGAGTTTCGCATTTATCGGATTGTCGCGTGATCCAAAAAAATTCAGCAGGTCTGTTTTCAAGGAATTACGGGCAAAAGGCTATGAGCTTTTTCCGGTAAATCCTAAAATGGATGATGTGGAAGGTGTAAAGTGCTACCATGATATTTCTGAATTACCGAAAAATGTCAGGCATGCCTTATTCATGACACCGAAACCATTTACCGTAGGTGCGGTTGAGAACGCTATTAGCAGCGGGTTTACGCACCTCTGGCTGCAACAGGGCACCGAATCCAAAGAAGCCATCGATGCAGCTTCAGAAAAAGGCGTGAAATTAATTGCCGGGGCTTGTATCATGATGCACTCGAATCCCTCTGGTGTGCATGGATTCCACAGGTTTCTTTCTAAAATGTTCGGGGCTTTTCCGAAGAATTAGCTTCAAAAAGGCCTCATTTTCAACGGATTAAAAACCCATTATCAATCCGGCTGCCCCGGCAAGGACCCCCAGGGCCAGCTTTATAGCCTTGATCATGATGAAACTCCGGGGCGACTCGGCCAGTAAAGGTATGGCGCCATGCCCGTCCTGAACTATCGAGTTTACCAGCAATACACTGAAAGGAATCGTCCCGCTTGCAAAAAGGGTGACAAATATGATATGCGGGCCCGATTGAGGGATGATTCCAATGAGTAAAGCCAGTGACATCATAATCAATGTATTGTCGCTGATCCAATGATCCAGGTCAAGGTACTTCAGCAGAACATCAATGACCAGGAAGGCAAACAATGTCCAGAGGAAAATCTTGGGGATGTGCTTTTTAATGGTGTGTTTCCATAAATGCTCGCTGAGAAAATGGTCAGGAACTGTCGAAACAATAAATAGGCCGATAATGCTGACAATGATATAGGTGGGTTTCTCCCATCCGTCAGGTTGATGAAATTCAGCGGTGGTAAATAAATGCAGGATAAATAAAATCCCCCCTGTGATAAGTAATGCCCTGTTAAAAGTGATCTTCCGGAGCTGGGGGAGGATAAGTTCGGGGGCAAAGCAAATGCAATCGGGTTCTTTGGAATGAACCGGAATTTCCTTTTCATGATGCCTTATCGGGCTTTTGTTTTTAAAGATGGCATAATAAACCGATCCGATCATTATTGCCAGGACTACAAGATAAATATTAAGCTGTAGTGCCTTTTCCGGGAACATTGAGAACATGATAAAGGATTCGTCGCCGGTGGTGGCTATCATTGCCGTTAAAAGGGCTGCAAAATTGAAGGTCCGGTGGATGTAAAGCGAAACGGCGGTAAAGGTGCCAAGGCATCCCGGGATCAGGCCCAGCAAAGCGGCGATGACAATCTGAAGGTAGCCTGAACGGTTCAGTGGTTTTGTCCATTTACCGCGGCTTTGAACAGTAAGGTACTCGATCATGACCATCACCATTAACACAAAGAAGGTTACCATCAGGGTATGCTGCAGTACTGATAGCAGGTTCTCCGGACTGAAGGGGCTTATCCCTTCGTGATGATGTTGATCCATAAATTAGTTGATAATAAGATGTATTGGTTTTCTGATCCCGGGCTTACATATCATCAGGCCCTGAATATTCGACAAAATTCCTCTCGGTTTCGAAAAGCTGGATGCTGAGCTTGTATTTACGATCAAGTTGCTCCCGCATTATCTGCCAGATTTTTATGGCGATATTTTCAGCCGATGGATTCAGATCACTAAAATCAGGAATATCGAGGTAAAGATTTTTATGGTCATATCTTTCAATGATATGTTGCCTGATTATTTCATTAAGGATTTTCAGGTCGATGACATAACCGGTATCCGGATCAACCGGGCCTGTAACTTTAACGATCAGGTCGTAATTATGCCCGTGATAGTTCTCATTATTGCACTTGCCAAATACGATCTCATTTTTTTCATCTGTCCAGTTTGGATTGTTCAGGCGATGAGTAGCATTGAAATGGACTTTCCTGCAAGCAGTTAAGATAGCGGCTGGTTTTATTGGTATCATCGGTTTATCCTTTTTGAATGTTCAAAAGCGAATTTTACCTGAATGGATCGGGTGTTTGCAAAAATAGTAATAATAAAGAGAATTATGCCTGTTTTAAACGGTCACAACTGGGGCACGATTGTTTTTGAGAGCTGTATTTTGTAAGTTTTATTTTCTTGAAGAAAAACCTGGGCACCGGGTCGTAACCACTGGTTCCCCAGGGATGGCATCGGCCGATACGGTTGGCCCCCAGGTAACTGCCCCTGATCAATCCATGCAATTTCAACGCATCAATGGTGTAAGTTGAGCAGGTTGGATAGTGACGACAACCACCCGGCAATATTGGAGAAACCAGGTATTTGTAAATATAGATCAGTCCGAGTAAAGGTGAAATCAATATCCTGCGCATAATCCAAAAGTAAACAAAAAAGGCTGCCATTTCCGGCAGCCTCGTGGTAAACTTTCGTTAGTACCTTGCTTCTTTAATCCTGGCTTTCTTCCCTTTAAGATCACGAAGGTAGAAGATCCTGGCCCTGCGGACCCGTCCTTTTTTATTCACTTCGATTCCATCGATAAAAGGGGAGGCGATAGGGAAAATCCTTTCTACGCCTATGTTTGCCGATATTTTTCTCACGGTGAAGGTTTCAGTGGCACCCGATCCAACGCGCTGTAAAACAACACCCTGGTATTTCTGTAACCTTTCTTTATTGCCTTCACGGATTTTATAGGTAACAGTAATGGTATCGCCGGCTTTAAAATTGGGATATTCCTTAATCGTAGTAAGGTTTTCCACAAACTGCATGAATTCATTCTTGCTCATATCTGTCAGGTATTTTAAGCGGTTCTTTCAAAAAAGAGTGCAAATATACAATATTTTAGGACAAGTCAAATGCCTGGAATAAAAAAAAGAAAACTAATAAGAAATTAATTATTCAATCCCTTCCAGCAGGCCCGGACGGCGCTTCTTTGTCCTTTCCACTGCAAGCTTTAACCGCCAGTCGTGAATATTCGCTTCATGCCCTGAGAGTAATACTTCCGGCACTTTCCATCCCTTGTAATCTGCCGGGCGTGTATAGACGGGAGGGGAGAGCAAACCGTCCTGGAAGGAATCGGAAAGGGCGGATGTTTCATCGCCAAGAACACCGGGAATGAGACGTAAAAGGCTGTCGGTTAAAACGGCGGCAGCAAGTTCCCCGCCCGAAAGCACATAATCGCCAATGGAAATCTCCCTGCTGATAAAATGTTCGCGTACCCGCTCATCCACTCCTTTATAATGTCCGCAAAGAAGTATGATGTTTTCCTTTAACGATAGCTGATTGGCTATTTTCTGGTCAAATAGTTCACCATCAGGTGTCAGGAATATGACCTCGTTATATTTGCGTTCGGAAGTGAGCCGGTCAATGCAATTCGCTATTGGTTCGACCATCATCACCATACCGGCCCCACCGCCAAATGCATAATCGTCGACGCTGCGGTATTTGTTGCCCGCGTAATCACGCAGGTCATGCAGGTGGATTTCCGCAAGGCCTTTATCTATCGCCCTTCTGACAATAGAAAAATCAAATGGCCCTGAAAACATTCCCGGAAAAATAGTGATGATATCTATCCGCATATGTTTCAAAAATACGATTTTTAAACAAATCCAATACAGGATTGTTACCTTGAGCGTCAGTTAAGGCCTGATTTTATTAATTTTGCTAAAAATAAATCTCATGAAAACCAATACCCTATCCTTGTTGTTACTGTTAATTGTCTCTTCAGTCCTGGCCCAGGTGGCCCCGGATAAGTATTTTATCAGCTTTACAGATAAAAATAATTCACCTTATTCAATTGATAATCCTTCAGAATTCCTCTCCCAGAGGGCAATCGACAGGAGAGTTAACCAGGGTATTGCGATAGAGGAATCGGATCTGCCTGTGAATCCTTCCTATTTGCAGGGTGTTGCCGAAACCGGAGCTACGATCATTAATCCTACCAAATGGCTCAACGGAGTTACGATTTACACGACAAACCCCGGTGTGCTGGACGCAATCAATGAATTGCCGTATGTTGCAGGAATTACGATGCCGAAGCAGGTCCTGCCGGGTCAGAATATGATAAGGGATAATTTTGAAAAACCTTTTTTTCAACATGAAAGTTATGATCAGGTAATTGAGAATCCCCTGAAACAGGCAGAAGCAACCACTGCCTTTGATTATGGCTTTGGCCTGAACCAGATCCAGTTGCTTAACGGGGATGTATTTCATGAAATGGGTTACAGGGGACAGGGAAAAGTTATTGCCGTCCTCGATGCAGGATTTATCAATGCTAACATCCTTGATGTGTTCGATAGTATCTGGCAGAATGGCCAGGTGCTGGGAACCCATGATTTTGTAAGAGGTGGCGACATCCAGTATGATGAACACACTCATGGCTCAATGGTTCTGTCATGCATGGCTTCCAATATTCCCGGCCAGTTAATAGGAACAGCCCCCAAAGCATCTTATTGGCTTTTACGTTCTGAAGACGCTGGAACTGAATATATAATAGAAGAATATAACTGGGTTTCCGCTGCTGAATATGCCGATAGCGTGGGGGCAGACGTGATCAACTCCTCGCTGGGGTACTCGGAATTTAACGATGCCGGTCAGAACCACACCTACGCAGATATGGACGGGGATTCGGCACCATGTACAAAAGGGGCCGATATGGCAGCAAGAAAAGGCATCCTGGTAGTGAACAGTTTAGGTAATGAAGGAAGCAGCCCGTGGTACTATCTATCTGCCCCCTCTGATGGGGACAGCGTGCTGGGAATCGGTGCTGTTGATGGAAGTGGTAATTACGCAGGCTTTAGTTCTCATGGGCCTTCATATGATGGCCGTGTGAAACCCGATGTTGTTGCCCAGGGATCATATGTTTGTATCGTAAACCCGGTCAGCGGCGGATTTATCCTTGATGGTAATGGCACTTCATTCTCTTCACCGATCCTGGCGGGCATGTCAGCATGCCTCTGGCAGGCAAATCCTTCATTGAGCAATATGCAGATAGCACAGGCAATCAAGCAAAGCGCCAGCCAGTATGAGAATCCCGACGATTTTCTGGGCTATGGCATCCCTGATTTTGTGCTTGCAAACAATATACTCACCATAATCAGCGGTCCCGACAATGTTCAGGGCTATTTCGAGATCTATCCTAATCCTTTTACCGGGACTTTTACTTTAGATGTTTCTTCCCTGGAAAACCTAGGCAACATTAATGGTAAGGAATGCCGCATCGAAATCAGCGATGTAAGCGGCAGGAAAATAGGTTCACTACTGCTAAACCTTGAAGGTGCTGCTAAAATAGAAGTAACCCTATTGCAAGATGCACCAAGAGGTTTATACTTTGCAGTAATAAACCTCTTTGGAAATCAATATGTCCAGAAAATTGTAAAAAGGTAAGCGTATTAGTCCTTCTAACTGACGACTGACGACTGACGACTATTTCTCCGCCGGCACTCCCATCACCCCCTTGGCAACCAGGTCAGCTACGATTGCACGAGCATAATCGTAAGCAAATTTATCGATGCTCGATGGGTCAACCGTTTTTGATTGTGCCGAATAGGCCAGTTTTTCATCAGAAAGCCGATAAGCGTTACATTCGATGAAATAGCTTGTGGTAGTCTGGTAGTATCCCGGATCATACACATTGGAATAAGTAGCGCCATAATAACCGTAATACGGGCGTCCGTAAGCGGCAGGGTAGTAGGAGGTGCTCCCCGGGACGTAATAGGTTTCTTTCTGCGCATCCAGCAGGCTTACCAGGATCACAGCAGTGATATTGTTCTTTTCGAGGATAAGCTCAATTACTTCCTTTTCCATTTTACCCGGGGTGATAAAATCCAGGCTTCTCTGAGCATTAACACCTTTTGCCTGGAAAGCATTTGACATTTCCGTTTCTATCCGGTCGCGTATATCCAGGCGAGGGGTGAGACAAAATATAGCAATCGATTTACCTTCAATATTTTTTACTTCAGGATCCATCCAGGAAGCGGTAAGCGAAACCGAGGAACATCCGGATACAATAATAAGCATGGCAACGAAGGCAAGCAGGAGAGAGGTTTTTGTTTTCATAGGGTTTTTGGTTTTAATTATTTATACAAATGTATGGATATTACTAATTTGAAATGTATTGATTTCGCCTGGAATTAACCATTAATAATGTTAATTAAGTGAAGGTTCAGGTGGCTTGATTTATAAAGCAGGTTATCAATATTATATGAAATATATTCATGTAAATTCAGCCTGCTTGTTCAGTTAATGAGATAATGTAAAATATGATTTACAAATGTAAACTTTATATATTATCCCAATCATTAAGACAAGTCGACATTAATCAAAATCAATATATTATGAAAATAATAGGGTAAATTATTTTTTTAACATTAGTTTACAAATGTAATTTACATAATTGAACATTGTTTATTACATTTGTAAATTGATTTTGCGCAAACCATGATCAATTTGGATAAAAATGGAAATGATTGACAGGTTTAAACAGATACTTGAGCAACTAAAATTGACACCATCCGAATTCGCTGACCGGATCGGTGTCCAGCGTTCAAATATTTCACATGTACTTTCAGGCAGGAATAAGCCAGGGATCGATTTCCTGGAGAAAATGCTGAATGCCTTTCCCGGGATTGATGTCGCCTGGCTGATCAACGGGAAATATTCACAGGGCATCTCTTTACCAAATGATGGTAAACTATCAGCATCAGAGATAGATAAGCCGGTAATTTCTGTGGAATTACCTGGCATTTCTGCAAAAAAAACACTGCCTCCCCAGGATGGGGAAGCAGTGGATCATATCATTATCGTATTTAAAAACAATACGTTCCGGAGGTTAAACCCGGAAAAGTAACCCACTAGAAGCGTTCCAGCTCACTGAAAAAGAAAGCGGCTTCCTTTAATGCATTTTCATCGCTGTCGGAGCCATGGACCGCATTTTCCTGGATATTCGTCCCAAAAAGCGCACGGATCGTTCCCGGTGCAGCATCTTTAGGATTGGTCGACCCGATAAATTTGCGGTAAGCCTCGATAGCATTATCTTTCTTTAAAACAGCGGCAACGATCGGTCCGGATGACATGAATTCCACCAGGTCATTGTAAAAAGGCCGTTCACGGTGCACTTCATAAAATTTTTCAGCCTGTAAACGGCTTAATTTCAGGTATTTCATAGCAACAAGCTCAAAGCCTCCCTTGTTTATTTCGGCAAGGATATTGCCAATGTGGCCATTTCTTACGGCTTCAGGCTTGATCATGGTTAAGGTAATGTTTCCGTTCATAGTTTGTTTAGGTTGATTTTGGCTGCAAAAATAATATAATTCAGCGCTGAATTACCCCGGGCTTCCTTATCAAAGCCCCGGCCGGGTCACTTAAAATCACTTTTTACTTCATTAAACCACCGAAATTCCTTTACTTTGCTGAGTATTACATCATTATTTTGAAGAACTTCGAATACCCATTTATAAAAGACCTGATCACTTCAAGCCGGAAGATTGCAATTACCAGTCATCATAACCCGGACGGAGATGCTGTCGGTTCAGCGCTGGCACTTGCCGGCCTGCTGCGAAAAGCCGGCAAGGATGCCGTAGCACTTGTTCCGAATGATTATGCTGCCTTCCTCAAATGGATACCTGGCAATGACCTGCTCCTTATTTTCCAGGACCAGGAAAAAAAAGCGAAAGATTTCATTACAAATGCTGATCTGATCTTCTGCCTGGATTATAATGCGCTCAACCGGACCGGAAAAATGGAAGATGAGTTGCGGAAATCTACTGCAAAAAAGATCCTCATCGATCATCATCTGGAACCTGTAATTTCCGAATTCGATTTCCACTTATCTATTATCGAGGTTTCCTCTACCTCTGAACTGGTTTACCGCTTTATTGAAGGCTGTGGCTGGCTTGATCTTGTTGACCAGGATATTGCTACAGGACTATTCGTAGGTATTATGACCGATACGGGTTCTTTCAGCTTTGCCTGTAACTATCCCGGCACTTTTGAGATTTCTGCCGCACTTCTGGGCAGAGGGATCAATGCAGAAGCTATACACCGGCAGGTTTACGACACTTATTCCGAGAACCGCCTGCGATTGCTTGGCTATTGCCTGAGTGATAAACTTACGATCCTACCTGAATTCAGTACGGCTTTTATCGCTTTATCCAAAGCCGAGCTCGACCGCTTCCAGCACCAGGTGGGCGATACGGAAGGCATCGTGAATTATGCGCTTTCCATCGGCAACATTAAGCTGGCTGTCCTGCTGACCGAAAGAAAAGACCGCATCAGGCTCTCATTCCGTTCAAAAGGAGATTTGTCGGTTAACAGGATCGCAAATGAGCATTTTAACGGGGGAGGGCACAGAAATGCCGCCGGTGGCGATTCTTATGTCAGTCTTGAAGAAACAATAATAAAATTAAAGGATGTACTGGCGCAATACCGTGAAGATATTGACCGTTCCTCATCATTCTGAATTTCACTTGCCTGGTATGGGTAAAATAACCGGAATTTTCCTGCTTGCTGGTACGTTGCTGATCTTTTCCCAATGCAGGGATGATAAGCAGGACAGGCATTCCCGTGTACCGCCGGCCTACCGTGAAACACTTGTTAAGGCCAACCAGGAAGCTGTAAGGATCGAAAATGAACAGATCGATGATTACATCCTTCGGCATAAGCTTAAAATGGAAACTACCGAAACCGGCGTAAGGGTGATGATCCTCAAGCAGGGGATAGGGCAGCCGGCAGAAAAGGGGATGACAGTAAAGTTATCATATACAGTTACTTTACTTACCGGGGATACGGTTTACACTGCAGAAAAAGATGGCCCGCTTATTTTTGAAGTCGGGAAAGGGCAGGTAATTACCGGGTTGGAGGAAGCGATTTTATTGCTCAAGGTAGGCGACCATGCTAAATTTATTATACCTTCGCACCTTGCTTTTGGCCTCATCGGTGACCAGAAAAAAATACTTCACAAGGCTTCTCTGGTATATGATATAGAATTCATCAGCATGTATTAGCAATCATTAATTTTAACATTTTATGAACGTGAAAAAGATTATTATCAATTCTCTCTTGCTGGCATTTGTTGCCGTCTTTATTATTTCCTGCGATATGATTAACTATCCCGGGTTTAAAAAGACCAAATCGGGTGTCTATTATAAGATTTATACGAACGATAACAAAGATACGACCGGCATTCACACCGGATCGATAGTCACCATGGTCCTGAAATACGGATTGAAGGATTCCACACTTTTCGACAGCAGGGATGTTCCCCAGCCGGTCATGATCCCGATGATCGAATCGCAATATGAAGGCGATTTTTATGAAAGCCTCAACCTGTTCAAACAGGGCGACAGCGCAACTTTCATCCTTAAAGCAGGGCCACTGTTCACCAAGACATTCGGGCAGCCCACGGTACCTGAGTTTATGACCGACGAGAGTGAAATTTATTTTGATATCCTGATCCAGAAAGTCCAGACCCAGGCAGAAATTGAGATGGAAACCCAGGTTAAGAATATGGAGATGGAGAAAGCAGAAATGGCTGAACTTGAATCTTACGTGTTATCCAACAATATTACCGTAAAGCCAAGTAGTACCGGCGTTTATTATTTAGAAACCAAAAAAGGAAGCGGCAAAGGCCCGGTAGAAGGTGGATATTGTTCTACTGATTATACCGTGTAGATGTTAGGTGGAGAAAGATTATTTTCCACTCATGACAGGGACGAAGCCATTGATTTTAAAGTAGGCAGCCAGTTTGAAAACAAGGGTTTCCAGGAAGTGATCGCCATGATGAAAGAGGGAGGCAAAGCCAACGCAATCGTTCCTTCTTCGATGGCCTTTGGTGCCCAGGGAGCCGGCGATTTCGTTCCTCCTTTTACTACGCTTTACTATGAGGTCGAATTAGTTAAAGTATTGACCGATGCGGAATGGCAGAAGAAACAGGATGACAGGGACGCTAAAAAGAAGTCAGATAAAGCAAAGGCCGAGCAGGATGAAGCCCAGGCCATCCAGAAATACCTGAAAGATAACAATATCACACCGACCCAGGTCCTGCCAAACGGACTGATCTATGTTGAAAAGCAGGCAGGCAGCGGCCCGAAAGCCGCTGCAGGCTCCAAAGTTAAGGTGCATTACACTGGCATGCTCCTGAACGGGACCAAATTTGATTCTTCACTCGACAGTGGCCAGCCTCTTGAATTCACACTTGGACAAAGAGAAGTTATTGAAGGATGGGAGCAGGGAATAGCCCTGATGAGCCAGGGGACAAAAGCCAGCCTGATCATCCCTTCAAAGATGGCTTACGGGGAAAGAGGTGCCGGTGGTGGAAGGATCCCGCCGAATTCACCGCTGCTCTTCGAATTAGAACTGGTGGAAATAGTAAAATAATTCGGTATCGAATCTCATTAAATCCCCGGGTCCGTTGAAATGCATACGGATCCGGGGATTTTGTTTTACCTGGATGCAATAAAATATGGATTCAGGAGGTCGGGCTTATTATAATGAACCGCCTGTGATGTCCCGGCTATTAATACACTTCCGCCAGAGGCTTCAACGATGGCTTGCCCGGCAGCCGTATCCCATTCCATGGTTGGTCCGAACCGGGGATAAATGTTCGCCTTTCCTTCAGCTACAAGGCATAATTTCAAGGAGCTACCAATAGAAACAAAATCAAGACCGGGCTCTTTTTTACTGAGTTTTTCAATAAAATCCGTGGTTTCAGGGGATAAATGTGACCGGCTTCCCACAACAGTAAATTTTTGTTGATTATTTTCAACCGGTAGCGGTTCTGCTTCTGTAAACAGGTTTTCAGGGTCATAACCACCTTGCGCGCCCAATACGATTTTAAAAGCCCCTGACGAAAGCAAAGCGAAATAGAGCAATCCAGTCACCGGGACAAGAATAACCCCTAAGACAGGCCTGCCATCTTCAATTAAGGCTATATTTACCGTAAATTCATCGTTTCGCTTAACGAATTCTTTGGTTCCGTCCAAAGGATCTACAAGCCAGAACTTCTTCCAGCTTTTCCGGTCCTCATAAGGGATATTCTTTCCTTCCTCGCTGAGGATAGCGAGGCCGGTAGTTGCCAGTATCCCGCTGATGGCCTTATGGGCATTCCTGTCGGCCAGTGTCAATGGACTGTTATCCGCTTTGAATTCCACCTCAAAATCTTTTTTATAGACTTCCAGGATTTCTGAGCTACCGGCAATGGCAGCAGTAATTGCAACCTTTAATAATTCTTTATCGTCCATTTAATTTGAATTTTCGGGGATTATTTCTTCCCGCCTGGTTTTCTTTCTGTCAGATAATCTTCCAGGGCATACATTTCATCCCTTAATTTGGCAGCATTGATAAAATCAAGTTCCTTAACCGTCTTTTCGATCTCTTTTCGCAGATCTGATATGGATTTGGCGATCTGCTCATCTGTCATATATTGCAGGATGGGGTCAGCAGCAACTTCAACCTCGGATTTTTCAATATAAGCCTGCGGCTCTTTCTTTTTGGCATCTGCCACAGCCGTCTGCCCCATGATGCGCTCGATGGACTTCACAATGGCTTTTGGGGTGATATTATGCTCTTCGTTATAGGCAAGCTGCTTCTCCCGGCGCCGGTTGGTTTCATCAATAGTTTGCTTCATGGAGTCAGTTACCCTGTCAGCATACATGATTACCCGGCTGTTGATGTTCCTTGCAGCCCTGCCGGCGGTTTGCGTCAGGGAACGGGAGGAACGGAGAAAGCCTTCTTTGTCGGCATCCAGGATCGCCACCAGTGAAACTTCAGGCAGGTCAAGCCCTTCGCGGAGAAGGTTGATCCCGACCAGTACGTCGAATTTCCCAAGCCGCAGGTCCCTCATGATCTCCACCCTGTCGAGGGTTTCCACCTCCGAGTGGATATAGCGGCTCTTTATCCCAAGCCTTCCGAGGTATTTATCGAGTTCCTCCGCCATCCGTTTGGTAAGCGTTGTAACCAGCACACGGCTCCCGCCTTTCACAGTCTTATCGATCTCCCCGAGCAGGTCATCGATCTGGTTCTGGCTGGGCCTGACCTCAATGACCGGATCCAGCAGCCCGGTTGGACGTATCAACTGCTCTACGACAACACCACCGGAGTTCTGAAGCTCATAATCCGCCGGCGTTGCACTCACGTAGATCATCTGGTTGACCATGGATTCGAACTCATCGAATTTCAGCGGACGGTTATCGAGTGCAGAAGGGAGCCGGAAGCCAAATTCCACGAGGGTTTGCTTCCTCGACCTGTCGCCACCGAACATTGCCCTGATCTGCGGAATAGTAACATGGCTCTCATCAATGACCAGCAGGTAATCGTCAGGAAAGAAGTCGATCAGGCAAAACGGCCTTGTCCCGGCTTCCCTGCCGTCGAAATACCGTGAATAATTCTCAATCCCGGAGCAATAACCCAGTTCCCTCATCATCTCCACATCATAAGTAACCCTTTCCTCAAGCCGCTTGGCTTCGAAAACTTTTCCATTATCCCTGAAATAGGCCGTCTGTTTCCACATATCTTCCTCGATCTCACGGAGCGCTTCCTTCATCTTTTCCTGTGAGGTTACAAAGATATTTGCGGGGAAAATAGTGAGGTTATCATGCTTTTCAAGCTTAAAGCCATTGATCGGGTTGAAAGATTCAATCTGCTCAATTTCATCGCCAAAGAAAACAATACGGTAAGCAATATCCGCATAGGCCGGGTAAATGTCGACACTATCGCCCCTGACCCTGAACTTTCCCCTGCCAAAATCGGTCTCCGTCCTCGAATATAAGGCATCGACAAGGGAATACAGCAATCGGTTGCGGCTTAATTTATCACCGGTGCCCACCCGGATTATATTGCTGTTAAAATCATCCGGGTTACCGATTCCAAAGATGCAGGAAACAGATGAAACCACAATGACATCCCTGCGGCCGGAAAGGAGCGAAGAAGAAGTACTCAGCCTGAGCTTCTCGATCTCTTCATTGATCGACAGGTCTTTCTCGATGTAGGTATTTGTTACCGGCAGATAAGCTTCCGGCTGGTAGTAGTCATAATATGAAACGAAATATTCAACTGCATTATCGGGGAAGAATTGCTTAAACTCGCCATACAACTGCGCTGCAAGGGTTTTGTTATGGCTCAGGATTAGCGTGGGACGGTTAATATTTGCAATCACATTTGCAATTGTGAAAGTCTTTCCAGAACCCGTCACACCAAGCAGGACCTGGGCAGTGTCACCCCTGTAAATCCCTTCTGTAAGCTGTTTGATAGCTTCCGGCTGATCACCGGTCGGAACAAAATCTGAAGTAAGTTTGAAATCCATTTTCTTATTTATTCAATTTCCTTCTTTATTATTTCTTATACCGATCCAGCAGCTTACCGGGTAATGATCGGAATAATTCACCCGGTCGCGCCTGCATTCCCACGATTGGAAATACTCGCTGTATAATATGAAATCAATCCGGTAGGAGGGCAATTTGCCTGAATAGGTATTCCCAAATCCTTTCCCGCTCTCGAGGAAGGCATCTTTCAAGCCGGATGTCAACTGTTGATAAGCATAAGAATTAGGCGTGTCATTGAAATCTCCGCATAAAATAACAGGATAGGGTGATCTTTCCAGGCTTACCGAAAGGCTGTCGACCTGGGAAGCCCTTTTCGTATACGCTGTTTTCATCTTATTGAATATTCTTAACGAGTTTGCCCTTACCTTTTTCGTGCTGTCGATCTTGATGTCGAGGTCGGAAATGAACTTATAATCTTCGTGCTTTAACCGAAGCGACTCAAGATGCACGTTGAAAACCCTTATTGTATCTTGATTTATCACCAGGTCAGCATAAAGGGCATAATTATGATAGTCATCCTTCCTTATGCCATTGAAATTGATAACAGGAAATTTTGAAAAAATATAGATGGCATTTATCCTTTTCCTGACCTGCTCGAGATATAGTGAATACGCATGATAAGGCATGTTGAGCCGGGCTGAAAGGGAGTCGATGAAAGCATCCGGATCAGGATGGACGATAGAAAACTCCTGCAGGCAGATGATATCGGCATCCTGTGCATCAAGATAATTAATGATATTGTTGCGGACTTCGGGTTCGAGAAGGTCGACATTATCATTTGAAAGGTTTTTAACGTTGTAGGTCACCACTTTAAATGCCTGTTCGTCTGCAGGCTTTACAACGGTCTTCCTGATCTGGAAAGTACGTTCGGCATGGTTCCATCCAACCGCAATGGCTAATGCCGATATGAGAAATAGCCATCTCTTCCTGATCATCCAGTAAACAACCAGGAAAATATTGATCAGGATCAGGAATGGATAGAGGAGACCAAAAAACGGGACCAGCCAGCTATGTTGGGGGCTGATATGCACGGACAAATAGGAGAGCAATAAGGCAATGACAATTAACACATTAAAAACCAGGATGAGGCTGTTAAAAAAGCCGAGCTTGCGCCCTCCTGGATTTAGGTTATTTGCCATCATTGGTTCAGGGCATTTGGATTGTCACCTGTTAGAATTGGAGTATTTAAAAAGAAGGTCTTTTTCGGCACTGGTCAGGCTTTCATAGCCCGATTTGGAGATTTTATCAAGGATAACATCGATCTTTCGCTGGTGTTCAGCCTTGATCAGGTTATATTCTTCATCTGAAAGTGGCCGTCCGGTAAATGGCTCCCCTGATTTGTATTCAACCCTCATCCGGCTGCTTTTTCCCCGAAAAATATTCTTTATGATTTTGAAATTCAAGACATTTTTAAAATTCATCCCTTTTCTGCTTATTAAAATATAGCTGAAACCAAAAATTGCGCCCCCAATGTGCGCAATATGCCCCCCGGCATTATCGCCCCTGATCATGAAAAAATCGAGGACAAAAAGGAAAAGCGCGATGTAAAATATTTTTACCCTGCCAATGAAAAGCATATTGATAGTGTAGCCAGGCACATAAACAGAAATTGCGGTTACAATTGCCATGACTGAAGCTGATGCCCCAAGGGCTACGGATAAATCGAGTGATTTCTCAAAAACAGGGAAAACGTTATAAAAAACGACGTAAAGGATCCCGCCCGATAATCCCCCCAGCAGGTAGATCCACAAGAGTTGCCTGGCTTTCAGGAATTCAAGAAAGATCTTTCCGAACCAGAAAAGCCAGAGCATATTAAAAAGGATATGAAAGAAATCAAGATGCAGGAACATATAAGTGACCAGGGTCCATGGCCGGGCAATGAGACTATCCAGATTTGCAGGCAGGGCCAGGTAGTCGACAACAGTATTGGTCAGTGAAGAATCGGGAACATCCAGCAGGAACGAGAAAACCCTCATGACACCAATTCCAAGCCATATCAGGGCATTTACCAGGATCAGCCGGGGTAGTACAGCATTAGACCTGAAAAAACGTCCGAGATCTTCGAATGGATTGCGGTTATAATACATGATCAGCTTAGTATAATCTTCCTTTTTTCTTCCAGTAAAGGATCAGGAAAAACCCAAATATCATGCCACCAAGGTGGGCAAAATGGGCTATATTCGACTGGGTACCGCTCAAGCCGGAGAAAAGTTCGATCAAGCCGTAAATAATGACGAAATACTTGGCCTTTAACGGGAATAAGAAATAGATATAGATAAGGGTATTCGGGAAAAGCATCCCAAAGGCAAGTAGAATGCCGAATACAGCCCCTGAGGCGCCAATAACGGTTGGCAGGCTGAGAATGTATTCCCGGTAATCCACCAGGAAATTTTTAATGACGAACAAAGCCTGTTTGTCGTCTGGTTTTATTGCCAGGACCCTCATGGCATCCTGGAGTTCCGGCCTTATGTTCTGGCTGGATAACTGAAGCTGGTAGAATAAATCTGATACTGTCTGTGAATCCGGATTTGCAATCCACTCATTGATCAACACAATTACCGGATTCATCCCGATATACATGACAAGGCACTGGACCAGTGCCGCCCCGATACCGGTAACAAAATAGTAAATAAGGAATTTTTTTGGCCCCCAGATATTTTCAAGCGCATATCCGAACATCCAGAGGGCAAACATATTAAAGGCAATATGCCAAAAATCCCCGTGCAGGAACATGTAAGTTATAAACTGCCAGGGCCTGAATGCCATGGAAGGCGGGTAATGCAATCCAAGGATCTCTTCAAGACCGATATGAAAAGCTCTTTCAGCAACAAGCTGGGCAATAAATACCAATCCGTTGATGATCAACAGGTTTTTTACCACGGTAGGCAGAAGTGAAAATCCCCTCGGTCTGAATTGTTCTGTCATTATAACCTACATTAGCGATTTAGCAATTGATGCACCTGGTCAACAGAAATAACATTGAAGACCTTCTTTCCGTCAGGAGTAACATCCGGCACTTTGCACGAGAAAAGCTCATCGATCAGGTGTATCATTTCTTCAGGGTAAAGCCGCTTTCCAGCCCTGGCACTCAGGCTGCAGGCAAGCGAGCGGGCTAAATTAGTGCTTTTATCCAAATCCAGTTCAATAAGATTTCGCTTATACTGCTCCAGGAAATTCTCCAGGAGCGATTGCAGGTCGGTTTCCTGGAGGCCAGAAGGCGTCCCGGAAACAACAAACGTATTTTTGCCCAGTTTGTTCAGATGAAAACCGATTACATTCAGTTCATCCGTGATTTCGTCCAGGAGTTCGGCATCAGATGAGGAAAAAGAAACCTGGCATGGAAATAATTCCTGCTGGATTACCTGCTGGCTTTGCCGGATCCTTTCAAGGTACTGCTCATACAAAATCCTTTCCTGTGCCCTTTGCTGATCGATGAGCACAAGGCCTGATCTGATGCTGCTGATAATATACCGGTTCTGGAACTGGAAAACATTGGTTGCTCTATCTTTTTCCTGGCTTTCGTCTGAATTCGCAGGATCGCTGAATAGCCCTTCTTCCTGCTTTTGCCCTTCAATTTTGAAATCGTTGTTATCATACAGGTTTTCCCAACCCTGGATGGAAGGCTTTTTCCAAGGCTCAGGCTGGGGATGTGCCGGAGGGCCTGACTGTTCAAATGGATTGAAATTCGATGGCGGCCTGTCGAATGGATTTTTTACCGGGTAGTTCGCCCCGGGAGGTGCGAAATCCAGGCTGCGCTCCACATCAAAGTCGATGCTGTCGAGGAGATTGTTCAAACCAAGGGCTTGCCTGACAGCAGAACGGATAATAGCATAGATCACCTTGCTGTCGAGGAAATTCACTTCGGTTTTTGTAGGATGGATATTGATATCGATTGTGCCGGGATCGGTATCGATGTAAATGAAATAACTCGGCAGGGAATCGACGGGGATCAGCTCCTTGTAAGCGCTTTCAATGGAATGGTGAAGGTATGGGTGCCTGATGTACCTGCCGTTTACGAAAAAGTACTGCTCACCACGGCTTTTGCGTGCAAACTCAGGTTTCCCGATAAAACCAGTTATGGAAATGGCTTCTGAGACCTGTTCTACTGGCACAAGCCGTTCATTATAGCCGGATCCGAACAGTGAAACGATCCTTTGCTTCCTGTTGCTGGGTAGTAGCTGGTACACCAGCCTGGCATTGTGATGAAAAGTAAACCGGATATCATTATAAACCAGGGCAACACGGAAGAACTCATCGACGATATGCTTCAGTTCGGCAGATTCGGCTTTCAGGAAGCTCCTTCTTGCCGGTACATTAAAAAAAAGGTTTTTGACCTGGATAGAAGTACCTGCCGGGCAGCTGCAATTCGCCTGGTTTTTCACCTTTGAACCTTCCACTTCTACAACGGTTCCCAGTTCATCTTCATGCCTCCGCGTTTTCATCTCTACCTGCGCAATAGCGGCAATGGATGCCAGGGCTTCACCCCTGAAACCAAGTGTGCGGATAGCGAAGAGATCATTGGCCTGCTTGATCTTGCTGGTGGCGTGCCGTTCAAACGACATCCTTGCATCCCTTTCCGTCATTCCCCCGCCGTTATCTACAACATGGATAAGGGTCTTGCCGGCATCTTTAGCGATGAGGTTAATCTCGGAAGCCCCTGCGTCGATGGCATTTTCAAGCAATTCTTTAACAGCAGAAGCAGGACGGAGGATCACTTCGCCGGCGGCGATCTGGTTGGCAACGGAATCGGGAAGGAGATGGATGATATCTGACATTTTCTATCTTACAAAAACAGAAACCAGGTTATTAATAAAATCGGTGAAAAAAATAAGGTAGATGGCAAAAAAAGCAGATACAACGAAGATTAACAGCCTGATTACCTGGGCATTTTTATTAACCGGGCTCCGGTCAATTTTCCATCTTCTCCTGATCTCGGCCCGCATATGTTCACCGGGGTCCCCGCTTTGCATAGAATCGCGGGCTTTTTTTCGTTCTTCTGCTTCCTCCTTAACCGGATCGTAATAAATAGGACGGTAATTGAACGACCTGGGCTTTGGCCTTTTGAAAAATGTGAAAATCATACCTTAATTGGGAGCCAGCGTGCCGCTAAGGCAAAAGCCCCGAAAAATACGCCGTTATATAACAGGCTGCCTGTCACTTCATTCAGGAAGAAGGAAATCCCGTAAGCCCCGTTATTAAAGAATGCCAGGCCTGCAATATAGGATTCCATCAGACCGGCAAATGATTGCGGGTAAATCGGACTCGATAGCCAGGCGGCAAAATTGGTCAGTAAGAAAAAGAGAACAGATGAGCCAAGCGACGCAAGTGCTATTGACGTGAATTTAACATTACTTCTGATAAAGATACCGATAGAAACGGTTATACCAAAAGCAATGTATACTGCCCACATATCTTTATGAAAACCCAGGATCAGGTCACTCAGGAACATGGCTGAGAATGGGATGATAAAAGCCAGGTGTTTCTTACCCAGGTAAGCCCCGCCAAACAATGCCATAGCTGCAATTGGAGTGAAATTCGGCCAGTGGGGAATGAACCGGAATAAAGCACCGGTAAAAATCAATGTGATCACAAATAGAATTCCCTGTTTTGCTTTAATATAGTCCATGTTCTTGCTTTTAATTTCCTTTTTGCAAATATAAGAAGGATTTAACTCGTTACCGGGCATGTTTAAGATTTTAATTAACAGGCTTTTTTTAATTTTGTTCGAAACCTTTACAAGAAAAATAATGACAAAAATAAATATCACAGGATGGTTCTTGATAGCAGTGATTTGGTTAACCGGATGCTCGATGAAAGAAAAAGCTGATTTAATACTTGTGAACGGGCAGGTGTACACTGTCGATTCCGCATTTTCAGTCAAGGAAGCCTTCGCTGTTTCTGATGGTTTATTCATGGCGACGGGCAGTAACGAGGAAATCCTTGGCGCTTATGAATCGGACCTGATCATCAATGCCGGCGGCAAAGCAGTTTATCCCGGGCTGATCGACG
Organism: uncultured Bacteroidales bacterium; assembly: GCA_964371595.1. Taxonomy (GTDB): domain Bacteria; phylum Bacteroidota; class Bacteroidia; order Bacteroidales; family JAGOPY01; genus JAGOPY01. Next base: position 30,676 of record CAYJNJ010000025.1, read on the forward strand.
GGCATTGCCACTTTTACGGATATGCAATGAACAAGCACCAGGCTGTTAACCTGAAAGGTACCCACTCGTTTGAAGAGGTCCTGCAAATACTGAAAGAATACCATGAGAAATTTCCTTATGAATGGATACAGGGAAGGGGATGGGACCAGAACGACTGGGAAGTGAAGGAGTTTCCTGATAATAAGAAACTTGATGAATTATTCCCGGCAAACCCCGTAGTGCTGACCAGGGTTGACGGGCATGCGGTCCTGGCTAACAGTGAAGCTTTGAAAAGGGCCGGAATTACTGCAGGTTCAAAGATACCAGGAGGTGAGATCAGGCAGAAGAACGGGAAGCTGACAGGGATACTGATTGATAATGCTGTCGATTTGCTAAGGGCCGCTATCCCCGGACCGGAATATAAACTGGTGGAAGAGGCGTTGAAACAGGCCCAGGAGGATTGCTTTGCCGTCGGGCTGACTTCGGTTGCAGATGCAGGCCTTGATTTCGAAACCATCCTGATGATCGATTCGCTGCAACAATCAGGAAAGCTTAAAATGAGGATCAATGCCATGCTGAGCCCAACGGCGCAGAACATGGCCGGGTTCGTTGAAAAAGGGACATTCCGGAAAGAAAGGCTGACGGTTAATTCCATCAAGTTATACGCAGATGGCGCTTTAGGATCAAGAGGTGCCCTTATGATTGAGCCTTATGCGGATGATCCCTTAAACCGTGGATTATTGCTTACATCGCCCGAAATATTGTATGAAATTTTAGCAAAAGCTTATGAAAATGGGTTCCAGGTGAATACCCACTGCATCGGCGATTCAGCTAACCGGTTGATTTTAAATCTGTACGGTGAATTTTTAAAAGGCACAAACGACCGTCGCTGGCGTATTGAACATGCCCAGGTGATCAACCCGGAAGATTTCAGCCTGTTCGGGAAGTTCAATGTTATCCCGTCCGTTCAGAGCACGCACTGTACTTCCGATATGGCCTGGGCAGGATCAAGGCTCGGCCCGGAGCGGGTGAAGGGTGCTTATGCATACAACCAGCTGCTGGAACAAAACGGCTGGCTTATCAATGGTACCGATTTTCCAATCGAGGAGATCAACCCTTTGCTGACTTTCTATGCTGCTGTAGCAAGGATGACCATTGATGGCATACCTGACGGAGGTTTTCAGATGGAAAATGCGCTCAGCCGGGAAGAAGCACTTCGTTCAATAACGATCTGGGCGGCGAAAGGCAGCTTTGAAGAAGATGTGAAAGGAAGTATTGAAGCGGGAAAATATGCTGATTTTGTGATCGTTGACAAGGATTTTATGAAAATCGATATCAAGGAAGTGCCTTTTTTAAAAATCCTTAAAACATATCTTGATGGAGAGTTAGTCTTTGAATAGTCTAATTCGCGAAAATTCGTGTCATTCGTGTTCAATAAATCACAAATAAACAATCTCAATTCCAAAAAGCACAATCATCCCCTCAAAGATCTTCCACTTCTCTTCACCATATTTACTGATACTTTTCCGTACTTTATGCAAAGGTTTAGGCCGAAGAAGGTTATCCGCTGATTTAGAGTAGAATTTATCGGCATAACATACTATTTTTTCTTCGATAGTCTGGGGTGTCATATCCCGCAGTGGCAGGTCAAGTTTTCGATCAATAATATCCTCAATCGTTATCCCGACACCGATATGCCTTTCGCAGACCGGGGCAATTAACGGAAGGCCTTCCTTTTCAAGCAGGGCCCTGCCCATATAACCATGGGAGATGTAACGGAGCTGACCGAAACATCCGATTTCCGGCGCATCTGTGTAAAAAATACCGATATCATGAAGCATACCGCCGTACATTACGGTTTCTTCATCGGCCCCAAGTTCAGGATGTGCCTTTACTATTTTCAAAGCAAGTTCTGTTACGGCCTGGCAATGGGGCACATAGATGCTATGGGCAAGGGATCCAGGCGGATAATATTTGTTGATTATAGCTGTAATTTGCTCGTTCATACCTATGCTTAATTCCAAATTCCAAATTCCAAATTCCAAGTTCCTAAGTTCCAGCGTTCCAATGTTCCAGGTTCCAAAGTTCCAGGGTTCCAAAGTTCCAGGGTTCCAAATTTCTAATTTCTAATTTCAATTTTCAGTGTTTGACCGATCCACGTAAGAACATCCTGATAAACTTCTTCTTTGTTGATCTCATTGAGGATTTCGTGGCGGAAGTCGGGATAAAGCTTTAAATCAACCTTAGCTTTGGCATATTTGCTAAGTAACTGGCTGATCTTCACCGGGGCTTTACCGAAAAATCCTGCCGGGTCTGATTTTCCGGCGATGATCATCACGGGCTTACCCTTCGGGATTTTCTTTAAATTCCGGTGGCTGGCGATATGCCTGAATCCGTTGAAAAAATTCAGGTAGAAGCTGTTAGTCAGTGGCACACCACACAAAGGCGAATTGATATATTCATCGACGATTTTGTTATCCCTGCTAAGCCAGTCGCAACCCGTCAGGTTTGGCTTGAAATGCTTATTATACTGACCATAGCCAAGTAATATAATGAGTTGTGACCTGTCTTTCCAACCGAATAATGCCACCAGGCCCTTAACTATGATAACACCGATGGAAGCCATGAGCCAGGACTGGCGGATAGCACCACTGAGGATGTAACCGTCTGCTTCCTCACCGTAACGGATCATGTAAGATTGAACCAGTACCGATCCCATGCTGTGGCCCAGGATGATCAGGGGAATGCCGGGATGATCCTGTTTTATTTTTTCCGAAAGCTTGTGCAGGATACCCACAGAGCGCTGCCAGTCGTCTTGCCGCGGAAAATGGCTGATGTCTTCCATCGACTGGACAGAAGCGCCGTGCCCGATATGGTCATTGGCATAAACTGCTAAACCTTGCTGATTCATCCACCTGGCGAAATGATCATAGCGCTTTGCATGCTCCTGCATACCGTGGGCGATTTGCAATACGGCAACCGGCTTTTTGTCTGGAAGCCAGGAGTAACCACTGACTTCCACATTATCACCGGATGAAAATATAAATGATTTCACAGGATACTTTTTGGATTAACCGGAGTGCTACACAAAGAAACAAAAAAAACTGCCAACCATAAAAAGCAAAAGGCAGCAAACAAACCTGCTTACTGCCCTTTGTCCAACTGTCCAATTGATGCGTGAACCCGGAGGAAGTCGAATCCCCAACCTTCTGATCCGTAGTCAGATGCTCTATCCAGTTAAGCTACGGGTCCCTATGGCCATCAAAACCGCTGCAAAATTACAAAATATTTCAGTTATAAAATCCAAATTAACCTTTATTATTCCTTGTGACTTATATTTGCTTCTTTGTATAATCCTATATCCTCAATGCTTACAGACCAGATCATCTCCGCTTTCAACCGGCTCTATGGACAGGGCCACCCGAAGCCAACGCTTTTCTTTGCCCCGGGCCGCGTAAACCTAATCGGCGAACATACCGACTACAACAACGGCTTTGTGCTACCGTGTGCACTGAGCTTCGGGACTTACCTGGCCATTCGAAAAATTAATGAACCTTTCATGGAGTTTCATAGCGATAGATTTTCATATTCCGCTAAGCTTCCTCTTGATGACCATTATATAAAGCAGGGGAGTGAATGGGTCAATTACCCGCTGGGCGTGATGGAAATGTTTATCCGGCAAGGTCTGAAAACCGGGGGATTGCAAATGTATTACTATGGGAACATACCACCGGCTGCCGGCTTGTCTTCTTCAGCTTCCATCGAGATGGTCACGGCATTTGCCCTGAATAACCTGTATGGATGGGGATACAGCATCATGGACCTTATTCATTTATGCCGTAGGGCTGAAAATGAGTTCGTCGGGGTAAGCTGTGGCATTATGGACCAGTTTGCTGTCGGGCAGGGGAAGAAAGACCATGCTGTCTTCCTTGATTGCAGGACCCTTGAATTCAGTCATGTGCCGCTGAATATACCCGGTTACCGCCTTGTGATCACCAATACCAATAAACGGCGGGGCCTGGGCGATTCGAAGTATAATGAAAGGGTAGGGGAGTGCGCAAAAGCTGTCGGGTATCTATCTGCGAAAATCGATATTAAGAGCCTTGGAGAAATTGACCTGGCGACATTCAATCAATATCAGCACTTGCTTACCGATCCCGTCATACTAAAAAGGGCCAGGCATATCGTTTTAGAGAATGAGCGCGTCATGAAAGCTGTGAATGCCCTGAAAAATAATGATTTACTAAACTTCGGGCATCTTATGTCACAATCGCATGATTCCCTTCGCTATGATTACGAAGTGACCGGTTTTGAGCTCGACAGCCTTGTCGAAATTTCATTACAACAAAAAGGCGTTATCGGTGCCAGGATGACCGGCGCAGGTTTCGGCGGATGCACAGTGGCCCTTGTGAAGGAAGAAAATCTTGAGGAATTTATTTCCGGTGTGACATCGGCCTATAAAGAGAAAACCGGCCTGGAAGCGGTGTTTTATCTGCCGGAAATAGTGGAAGGGGTGAAAGTGGTGAAAGTGGTGAAGGGGTGAAGAGGTTGGATTTTGAGGTTTTGAGGTTTTGAAGTTTTAGAATTTATTTGGCATTTGGTGCTTGGTGTTTGGAATTTATTTGGCATTTGGTGCTTGGTGCTTGGAATTTATTTGGAATTTGGTGCTTGGTGCTTGGAATTTCCAAATATGCCGGTGCCAATCCTGACGATGGTGCTGCCTTCTTCGATGGCAATTTGGTAGTCGCCGGTCATACCCATGCTGATCTCACAGAATTCGGAACGATCCCTGAAAAACTTATTTTTCAGTTGACTTTCCATAGCCTTCAGGCTGTGGAATTCCTTCCGAACAAGCGTCATGTCGTCACTGAAAGAAGCCATTCCCATTACCCCGCAAATACTGATGTGTTTTAAAGAATGATATTCAGGGCTTTCAAGCAGGCCTTCTGCTTCCCGGAGGTCAAGGCCGAATTTGGTTTCTTCCGTAGCAATGTGAAACTGGAGAAGGCATTTGATTATCCTGCCGTATTTCCCGGCCTGCTTGTCTATTTCTTGTAAAAGCTTTAATGAATCCACCGATTCGATCATTTCAATGAATGGTGAAATGTATTTTACTTTATTGGTCTGAAGGTGCCCTATGAAATGCCAGCGGATGTCACCCGGAAGCATTGGCTGCTTAGCGCCCATCTCCTGCGTCTTATTTTCCCCGAACAATCTATGGCCCGCCCGGTAAGCTTCAAGAATCGATTCAACAGGCATGGTTTTAGAAACCGCCACAATTTTAACATGCTTCGGGATCTCGCGGTTTAACCTATCCAGGTTGGTTGCAACTGACATAAGGGTGTATTAACTTCAAACAAATTTAAGCCAGAATAATGTCTTTATCCTAAATTTGCGGCTAAATTTTGCAACGTGAAACGCCTTTTCTTCGGGATCATACGCCAATACCTGTTCTGGATGGTTTTCTTCTTCCTGCTAAGGGCTATCTTTATTGTTTATCATATCAGGTTAATTGCAGCTGAAGGCATCACAACCGGTGAAACACTGCTGAGCTTCTGGTACGCACTGAGACTAGATACAGCCACTACCTCATATATCCTTATAATTCCCATGGTAATTATTTTTATCCAGGGATTCTTCAAGGCGGGCTGGCTAAATATTGTCAATTATATCTATACTTTGCTGTTGATCTTTGTCTGGACACTGATCACCGCAGTCGAACTGGCCGCCTTCTCTGAATGGAAGTACAAGCTGAACACCGGAGCCTTTATGCATATGAATAATGCACAGGAGGGCTTTTTCTCCATTTCGCCATGGTTATTCTTTTTCCTTTTTATTTTCCTTTTATCGATGACCGGGGGCGCTTTTGTACTGTATGTAAAAGTTTTTTATCTGAAGATAACGGAACGGGCCAGGCTCATTATCTATCCGTTCATTTTTCTTATCATTTCAGTTCCTGCTGTATTTATTGGATTAAGAGGGGGGATTAATGATATATCAATTTCCGAGAGTTCTGCTTTTTATTCCAACCATAGTATCCTGAACTGGATGGCTGTGAATTCCGGTTACCATCTGGCTGTTAACTATATGGAAACCAGCAGGTATAAAAAATCAAACAATTACCAGTTCTACCCGGTGGATGAAGCCCGCAAGACAGTTGACAGGATTTTAAAGGTCGAAAAGGATACCACGATTTCTATCCTTAAAAATGACAGGCCAAATATTGTTATTCTTCTTATGGAAAGCTGGACGGCAGACCTTATTGAATCCCTCGGCGCAAAGCCGGGCATAACGACTGAATTTTCCAGGCTGGAGCGGGATGGATTATTGTTTACACAGTTTTACAGCAGCGGCAACAGGTCACATGAAGGCATTGCCAGTCTTTTGGGCGGGCACCCGGCTTTACCTTACACGACTTTCACTGCCAATCCGGTCAAATTTTCTTCCATGCCCAGCATGGTGCAGCTTTTCAACAAAGAAGGGTACCATTCATCTTTTTTTTACGGGGGGCAGCTTAATTATGGCAACCTGCGGGCATATCTTCACTATAACCAGTTTGAAAATATAGTAGAGGAAGGCGATATCGATCCTTCAGTTCCCAGGGGGAGGCTGGGTGTCCACGATGAATATATGTATCAAAGACATATCAGCGATTTGAAGGAAATGAAGGAGCCATTTTTCAGTATTTTGTTCACACTGAGTTCCCATTCACCATACGACTTTCCTATGGAACCTGTTATTGACTGGGCCGGGAACGAGAATAAGTTTATCAATTCTGCTTACTACGCTGACAAATGCCTGGGGGAATATTTCAGGATGGCAAGCCAGCAGCCCTGGTTTGATAACACGATTTTCATCATTCTTGCCGACCATGGCCATAATTCTTATAAGAACTGGAGATATGAAAGTTATGAATATCATCATATCCCGTTATTATTTTATGGGAAGGTCCTTAAAGATGAATTCCGGGGAGTTAAAACCGACAGGATTGCTGATAACAGCAGCCTGACCAAGACATTGTTAAAACAACTGGGCCTTCCTGCCGAAAATTTTCTCTGGGGCTCCGACCTGTTCAACCCGGTTTCCCCAGAATTCGCCTATGTCGTCCTGAATGACGGGTATATGTGGAAAACTCCGAAGGGGGAGGTGGTTTACAGTATGATGTGGAGCCATTATTACAGCAAGAAGTTCCCTGAGGGGACTTCTCCTGAAGAAATAGCATCATTTACCCGTGACGGGAAATCTTATGTGCAGGCACTTTTCCAGGATTTCCTGGATCATTAAGCAGTCCTATTTAGCCTGGTAAAAGCAGCGCTTCGGCGATATTACCAGGTCTTCTTTTAAAAGGGCTTTAATGGCTTTATCAACAGCAGCTTTGTCCTGGCCGCTTTTCTCGGCGATATCGCCGCATTTCAAAGGTTCTTTTGAATCTTTTAACGTTTTGATTACGATTTGTTTAATTTCCATTGCTTAAAGTATTAGTCAAGTTTATGTACAACGAGTCCACTCCGTAGTTTTGGCTCAAACCAGGTAGTCTTGGGGGGCATAATATTTCCACTGTCGGCAATATTGATCAGCTGCTTCATTGATACGGGAAAGAGCGCGAAAGCTACAGCCATTTCACCACTGTCAACTCTCTTTTTCAGTTCGCCAAGCCCCCGGATCCCACCTACGAAATCTATCCGCTTATCCCTTCTAAGGTCTTTGATGCCTAATACCGGGTCAAGTAATTGGTTTGAAAGAATTGTCACATCCAGCACACCAATGGGGTCATGATCATTATATGTTCCCACCTTGGCGGTCATAGAATACCATTTTCCTTCAAGATACATGCTGAAATTATGAAGCTTACCGGGTTTGAAAATCTCTGTCCCTTTTAATTCCAGGTCAAAGCTCAACCTGATCTTTTCAAGGAAATCCTCCTTGCTAAGCCCGTTCAGGTCTTTAACAACCCTGTTGTAATCGATGATGGTAAGCTGGTCATCCGGAAAATGAACGGCAAGGAAATAATTATAATCCTCAGTTCCTTTATGCTGTGCATTAGCCTGTTTTTTCTCATTGCCGACCAGCGCTGCAGCGGCTGTCCTGTGGTGCCCATCCGCTACATAAACATAAGGGATTGCAGCAAACAGGCTGATCAGTTCATCAATGGTTTTCTTTTCCTTAATAACCCAGAAATGATGCCCGATACCGTCAACAGTGACGAAGTCGTATTCCGGGGCATTGGAAGTTACAAAAGAAGATACGATCCTGTCCACACCCGGGTTTGCGGGGTATGAAAAGAATACCGGCTCCATATTGGCATTGGTGATCCTGACATGCTTCTTCCGGTCTTCCTCTTTATCAGGGCGCGTCAGTTCATGTTTTAATATAATGCCATTGAGATAATCTTCAACGGAAGCGCAGGCAACAAGTCCATACTGGGTCTTGCCGTTCATTGTCTGTGCATAGATATACAGGTAGTCAGAAGCATCTTCGACCAGCCAGCCTTTGTCCTGGAACTTTTTAAAGTTTTCTGCTGCTTTGTCATATACTTCCTGTGCATAGTGGTCTGTTTCCGAAGGAAGGTCGACTTCGGGTTTGATAATGTGAAGGAGCGAAAATTCGTTTCCTTTAACTTCGATTCTTGCTTCGTCTGAATCCAGCACGTCATAAGGCCGGGAAGCTAAATCCTTAACGATTTCCTTCGGGGGCCGGAGTCCCCGAAAAGATTTGATAATTGCCATAAGATTTGATTAAGAGAGATACAATGTTAGTTTTAAAAGTTTTCAGAGTCAAAAGGATGTGGGGGCAGGCCCAGGTCGTCATCAGTATCTTCAGTTTCGCGGGTGCCGGCAGGACCTCTCTGTAAGGATGAGATCAGTGCCCCAATCATTTTTGTCAGTTCCATCAGGAAGTTCCTTGATTCATCTTCCTGCTTGTCAGTTAAATATCCGAATTTCTTAACCGCAGACGTGAGTACAAGTGATTCGCGGACAGAACTTTTCGCCATTTTCAGATAATAGATGAACTGGCTTTTATTCCTGGCAGAGCCTTCGGCAATATTAAGTGAGATTGCTCTTGCAGCTTCATTGAACCTAATCCCGATATTATCCTTTTCAGGAGAGGGGAACGTCAGAGTGGCCTTATGGACCCAGGTCATATAATCCAGTGCTTTGTGGTAAATTCTCAGGTCTTCAAACCTGAAAAATGTCAGATTTTTTTCGAAAGATGCAGCATCCATTTTGGGTTTATTTATTGGTTTACTTTAGATAAAATTAGAAGGGAGGCTGTTTCACACTTTTACAAATGCTGCATCGAAACAGCCCCCATATATTTAAAAAGCTAATTCACTTTATAGCGAATATCACCTTTTTCAAAGAAATCTACAATCTGCCTTGCAGCAGCCAGACCTGCATTTACATTAGCCTCTGAGGTCTGGGCCCCCATCTTTTTTGGTGTCACGAAAAACCTTCCGGCATATTTTTCTTTGAGTGTCTCCAGGCAATCCGGGGCTACATCCGAAACATACCTGAAATCCTCCCTGTCGGCAAACATCTGCAGTAAAGATTCTTCATTGATCACTTCTTTCCTGGCAGTATTGACTAAGACTGCACCTTTTGGCATTTTGGCCAGAAGGTCGGAATTGATCGACTTCTTTGTTTTTTCATTAGCCGGGATATGCAAAGATACAAACTGGCATTTTGCATAAAGGTCACCAATCTCAGCCACAGGTGTTACGCCTTCTTTCGCGATAACATCCGCAGGGACAAAAGGATCGAAAGCTAAAACTTCCATTCCAAAGCCCCTGGCAATGCGGGCGACATTTTTCCCGACATTTCCATAGGCATGCAAACCTATGGTTTTTCCCATCAATTCAGTGCCCGACGAACCGTTAAACTGGTTCCGGACCTGGTAGACCATCATTCCGAATGCAAGCTCGGCAACTGCATTGGAATTCTGGCCGGGGGTATTCATGACCACCACACCTGCGGCTGTAGATGCGGGGAGGTCAATATTGTCATATCCTGCACCTGCCCTAACGACAATCTTAAGGTTTTTAGCGGCCTTAATGACCTCCGGGGTGACAAGGTCACTGCGGACGATCATGGCATCAGCATTTTCAACGGCTTTGATAAGGTCAGCCGGGTCAGTATACTTTTCTAACAGCAACAGTTCATATCCGGCACTTTCAACGATCTGCCGGATCCCTTTGACTGCAATAGCAGCAAATGGTTTATCAGTTGCAACCAGGACTTTTTTCATAATTCAGATATTAAAATTAATGATTTTGAGAAAAATGTCAAGAGTTTTGTTTTTCAAACTCCTGCATTGTGCTGATCAGAGCATCTACACTTTCCATCGGGAGCGCATTATAGAGGGATGCCCTGAAACCGCCAACAGAGCGGTGGCCCTTGATCCCAATCATTCCGTTTGCTGTTGCTAATTGCTGGAACCCTTCCTCCAGGTGCTTGTACTGATCATTCATGACCCAGCATACATTCATGCGGGAACGGTCGGCCGGGTTCGGGATCGTCGGGCGGAACATAGAGTTGCGGTCAATTTCAGCATAAAGTTTTGAGGATTTCTGGATATTTAATTTTTCCATTGCCGGTACACCACCCTGGGCCTTGAGCCATTTCAGCGTCTGCAGGCAGGCAAAGATCGGGACTACAGGAGGAGTGTTGTAAAGGGAGCCCTTGTCGATATGTGTGCTGTATTTCAGCATCGAGGGGATTTTACGGGTTACTTTGCCAACAGCGTCATTCTTTACGATAACGAAAGTGACACCGGCAGGTCCGAGGTTTTTCTGGGCGCCGCCATAAATCATCACATACTTGGAAACATCTATCGGGCGGCTTAAGATATCGGATGACATATCAGCTACCAGGGGCACACCGACTTCAAAATCCTCAAATAATTCGGTACCGTAAATCGTGTTGTTGGTGGTTACGTGGAAATAATCGACATCCTTAGGGACATTGAATCCGCGGGGAATGTAATTGAACAATTTATCCTCTGAGGAAGCCACTGTGACAACTTCGCCGAAGAGCTTAGCTTCCTTGATCGCTTTTGATGCCCATTCACCGGTATTGAGATAAGCAGCTTTGGTTTCCAGCATGTTGTATGGTACCATGGCAAATTGCAGGCTTGCCCCGCCTCCCAGGAACAATACGGAATAACCTTCGGGGATGTTCAATAATTCTTTGAAAAGTGCAACGGCTTCGTCAATGACTGCCTGGAAATCCTTGCTGCGGTGCGAGACCTCCATTAACGACAAACCGATTCCATTGAAATTCATAATAGCTTCTGAGGTTTTTTCAACCGTAAATGCCGGAAGTATGGAAGGACCGGCAAAGAAATTGTGTTTTTTCATATTTAATTAGTTTTTAGAGCCTTAAATAGTTATTGTTTAAAGAATAACAAGAGGCAAATATAAGTTTTTTTGGAGCATACGTTAAAAAATGGCATATTTAAATAAAGCCTACTTTTGCAGATCCTCAAGCGATTTGAATGAATAATGTGAACCGGCTGGTTGCTAACCTATCTGATTTGGGCGCTGAATTTCATAAGGCAGCGTCTGCCTTTACCACGCGCAATGATCCCGACCATGCAGACCCCTCTGTTTTAAGAAATGCAATGGAAGTGGCTTCACTGCACAATCCCTGGTTCATTCCTGCTTTTGTGAGATTTGCTTATTCATCCTGGGCGGAAGCCTTGCAGGAAGAAAAGATCAGTCGTTGGTTGCGTAACTACAACCTGCCTGAGGTACCAGTTAAGCAGCCTTTTAATGTCGGTCTGATCATGGCAGGTAATATCCCGATGGTCGGCCTGCATGACCTGCTTTGTATATATCTTTCCGGTCATAATGCGACGATAAGGCTTTCTTCGCAGGATAAGATACTCATCCCTGCGGTAATTGAGGTACTTAGCATGATTGACCCTGATGTGAGCAAGCGTTTCCATATTGTGGATGGACCGATAAAGAATTTCGATGCGATTATCGCTACCGGAAGCAATAACGCTTCAAGGTATTTTGAGTATTATTTCGGGAAATATCCCGGTATTATCCGGAAAAACAGGAATGGGATCGCTGTAATTACAGGGAATGAAACAGATGAAGAGCTAAAGGCCCTTGCAGATGATATTTTCATGTATTTTGGACTGGGATGCCGCAATGTATCTAAACTATACCTGCCGGAAGGCTATAGGGTGGAAAAGCTTTTTCCGTTCTTTTCCGGTTATTCCTACTTTTCTGATCTTCATAAATACCGCAATAACTATGATTACCAGATGTCTATCCTCCTGATCAACAGGGTGCATCACCTTGATAATGGTTTTCTGCTTGTAAAGAAAGATACCTCACTGATTTCACCGGTATCTGTCCTTCACACAGAAACTTATCAATCCATTGTAACCATGAAAGCGGAAATAGATCTGATTAAGGATCAGGTTCAATGCATTATAACCGGGAATGGGGATTTTCATGATGCTGTACCCTTTGGGAAAAGCCAGTCCCCTGAACTCTGGAATTATGCAGATGGGATTGATACCCTGGAATTTTTATTGAAATTGCAAAAATCATGAAAAATATCCGCAGGGATTTTTTTATTTAAATAAATTGAGTAATTTTGCAGCCCGAATTTGAAAAGGATAAAGCCATGAAAAACAATATTCACCCTAAAGATTACCGTTTCGTTGTTTTCAAAGACATGTCGAATGGTTATATGTTTTTAACCAAATCAACAGCGAAATCGAAGGAAACTGTGGAGTTTGAAGACGGTAAAGAATACCCTCTGATCAAGCTCGAAATCTCCAACACTTCCCATCCTTATTTTACCGGTAAGATGAAACTGGTAGATACTGCAGGAAGGGTTGATAAATTCAAGAACAGGTACAAACAGCACCTTGAAAAGAAAGAGAATCCTACAGAGTAAATTTAACAAATCGTTATATCACAGCCCTTTGCATTCGCAGAGGGCTTTTTTGTTTATTTTAGCATCAAATTTTCACCATGAATTATATACTATTCGATAATTTTCGCAGGAGCAACCTGTTTCCGCTTACACTGATCAGGCCTGTGGCTGATATAAGGATCGGTATACTCACCATCCGGGAAAAATGGGAAAAACATCTGGGCCAGAAAACCTCAACACTTACTGAAAGTTATCTTCGTGAGAAGTATCCTGTGGTCAAAGAAGAGGATAACATCATGATCAATGGCTCTGTATGCCCTGATCCGGTGCTGATAAAGGAAATCTCCCGGTTGAAAACCGGTGAGGTCCTTTTTAAGAATGATGCCATTATCGCCATGCACCTCCAGGCAGTTGAACTTGAAAGCCTTGATGAAGAGAAAATGGAAGATGTGAATATGGTTGAATCCCGAAGTTCTTTCATTAAAATAATCCATACCTGGGATATCTTTTCATTGAACGGCAAAGCCCTGGAAAATGATTTCGATTTGATCACAAAAAACAGGAAATCAGAACCACTGAGTAAATCGAACCAGGTTATCGGCGACAGGATATTTATTGAAAAAGGCGCGAAAGTGGAATGCTGTATTCTTAATTCTTCAACAGGGCCGATTTATATCGGTAAGGATGCTGAAATTATGGAAGGAAGCATGATCCGCGGGCCTTTTTCCCTGGGTGAACATTCTGTTGTGAAAATGGGGGCGAAAATTTATGGGCCAACAACCATCGGGCCCCACTGTAAAGTAGGGGGGGAGATCAATAATTCCGTATTTTTCGGTTACTCAAACAAAGCCCATGACGGGTTTATGGGGAATTCTGTGATCGGGGAATGGTGCAATATCGGTGCGGATACCAATACTTCAAACCTGAAAAATACCTATGAAAATATAAAGCTATGGAATTATGCCGATCAGACTTTTGTTGAAACCGGACTTCAGTTCTGTGGCCTGGTCATGGGCGATCATTCCAAATGCGGCATTAATACGATGTTTAATACAGGGTCCGTTGTGGGAATAAATTCCAACATCTTCGGCGCAGGCTACCAGCGAAACTTTATCCCGAGTTTTTCCTGGGGCGGGACAAACGGTTTAAAGCCCTATAATATTGACCATGCGGTATCGGTTGCAAAAAAAGTCTACCAGCGCAGGGACATCGCTTTTGACGCAGTTGAGGAAAATATCCTGAGGAGCATATTTAACCTGACGAACGAACCGAAACCCTGATTTACCGGTTGCCGGACAATTGCTGCTTTTCACTCTTTTGGCACATTAGTTGACATGTTAGTGCACCCTTCCTTTATTAAGGGAAAATTGCGCAGACCAGGTAACATTGCTGGCATAAAATGAAGGATAAACTTTTGCACTGACAATTTGACACGAATAAATATGGACGAAATATTCAAAATAAACCGCTTTTCGGACGCCGCAGATAATGATACCGAATTTATCCCATTGCTTTCATCGGAAGAAGAAGAGATGATGCAGGCCGAAAAACTGCCTGAATCCCTGCCAATTCTCCCACTGAGAAATACGGTTTTATTTCCCGGAGTAGTGATACCCATCACTGTGGGTAGGGACAAATCCATCAGGCTGATCAGGGAATCTTACCGTAACGACAGGACCATCGGGGTAGTTGCCCAGAAAGATTCAACTATTGAAGATCCGCAGGAAAAAGACCTCTACAATGTCGGGACTGTGGCCCATCTGATAAAGATCCTACAGATGCCCGACGGAAATACCACCGTCATCATCCAGGGAAAAAAGCGCTTTGAGATTAAAAACTTTATCCAGGATGAACCTTATTTCAGGGCTGAAATTAAAGACCTTGCAGATTATACGAAAGAACTGGAAAAAGATGAGCATTTCATTGCCCTGATCGGATCCCTGAAAGACCTGGCATTGCAGATCATCCGGCTTTCACCGAATATTCCTTCCGAAGCCGCTTTCGCCATTAAAAATATTGACAGTCCCTTTTTCCTGGTAAATTTCGTTTCTTCCAATCTAAACATCGACCTGGTTGAAAAGCAGAAGCTGCTTGAAATACCCGACCTCATGAAAAGGGCAAACGAAGTGCTTGCCGCCCTGGCAAAAGAGCTGCAGATGCTGGAACTTAAAACGCAGATCCAGGATAAAGTAAAGCTCGATCTTGACAAGCAGCAACGGGATTACCTGTTAAGCCAGCAATTAAAAACGATCCAGGAAGAATTGGGCGGGAGCCCGCATGAGCAGGAAATCAATGACTTAAAAACACGTGCTTCTAAAAAGAAATGGTTATCCAAAGTTTCCGAGGCATTTGATAAGGAATTAAAGAAACTCCAGCGGATGAACCCGCAGGCTGCCGAATATTCGATCCAGATGAATTACCTGGAGACGATGGTGGAATTGCCCTGGAATGAATTTACCAAAGATACATTTGATCTGAAGAAAGCGCAGAAAGTGCTGGATGAGGACCATTACGGCCTTGAAAAGATAAAGGAAAGGATCATCGAGCACCTGGCAGTGCTGAAGCTGAAAAACGATATGAAGTCGCCGATCTTATGCTTTGTCGGACCTCCGGGGGTTGGGAAAACTTCTCTCGGAAAATCAATCGCAAGGGCATTGGGACGAAATTACATCCGTGTTTCCCTCGGTGGATTGCGTGATGAAGCTGAATTGCGCGGGCACAGGAAAACCTACATCGGCGCCATGCCAGGCCGGGTCATCCAGAGCCTTCGTAAAGCAGGATCGGCAAACCCGGTGTTTGTCCTCGACGAAGTTGACAAAGTAAGCGGCAACAACATCCAGGG
>CAYJNJ010000026.1:0-9167 GCA_964371595.1 uncultured Bacteroidales bacterium
ATGTGTTATTACAGTAGGAGGGCAAAGCAGCGATCCGGCAATTACCAGCGTGGCCATTTACAGCCTGCCAACCGCAGAGCTTCTGAGCAATGATACCATTGTTTGCCACGATGCTGCCGCATACGCTATTATGCATTTCACGGGCTGGGGGCCTTATAAGGTAACGTACAATGATGGATCGGTTACCTATGTGGCGGATGGCCTTTACGGCCCGCAGGATACTATCTTCCTTTATCCCCCGGGGCCAACAACATATACATTTACCAAGGTAGAGGACATCCATTGTGAAAGGACACTGCTCTTTATGGAGTTAGAGGCAGATACCTATGCTGCCACTACCGGCGTTTTAAGTGGTTCCACCACTATTTGTGCCGGCGAAGAAGCAAACCTTACCTTCGTCCTGACAGGTACCCCTCCATGGAGCATAACCTATACGACCAACGGCGGAAGCCCCCAGGTAGTAGCGGCAAATTCCACCCCTTTTATTCTGCCTGTGTATCCGACCACGACAACCACTTATGCAATATCTATCCTTGAAGATATTTACTGCACCGGGGTGACTTCAGGCGAAGCAGTTATCGATGTTGATCCTTCACCTACTGCCAGTGCAGGGAGTGACCAGACCATCCCTTACGGTACAAGCACAATTTTGAACGGATCGGTTTCAGGTGGTTCCGGGAATTATGCTTACCAATGGCAACCTGCGGCTAAGCTTACTAACCCTTCCGCTCCACAACCATCAACGGTCAACCTGACAGAATCGACGGTATTTACTCTTACCGCCACTGATAATGTGGGCGGATGTTACGATATCGATGATGTCCAGGTTACGCTTACCGGTGGCCCTTTAGGAGCCTTTCCGGCGGCAAATCCTTCTGCAATCTGCGTAGGACAGGTTTCCCAGTTATTTTCGCTTGCAGCAGGCGGATCAGGGGAATATACATTTTCCTGGAGCTCCAATCCCCCCGGATTTAGTTCATTTATTTCGGACCCTGTTGTTAATCCCATAGAAACTACCACCTATACCGTTTTAGTCAATGATGGTTATAACGTGATCACCGGGTCAGTAACTGTTACAGTCCATGATTTGCCGGTTCCTGAAGCAGGAATTGATGTGGTTATTCCGCATGGGACAACTGCCACATTACATGCTTCGGCATCGGGTGGCAGCGGGATTTATGAATTCCACTGGGAACCTGCCGACAAGCTGGAAGACCCGGATGTGGCTGATCCGCTGACGGTGAACCTGTATTCTTCCACACTGTTTACATTATATGTCACCGACCTGACTTACGGCTGCCAGGAAGAAGTCCCCGACCAGATGACTGTGGTTATTTCCGGCGATGCCCTCAGCACCAATCCATCGGTTGCAGATGAAAATATTTGTAAAGGGCAAACTACACAGTTATTTGCCCTGGCCGGCGGTGGCTCCGGATCTTATACCTATAGCTGGACATCATCCAACGGATTCACATCAACAGAATCTAATCCGTATATCACCCCTCAGTCCCCCGGCTCATTTTACTATACCTGTACCATAAATGACGGGTTCAATACCGCCCAAGGGACGGTTGCCGTGAATGTGTTGCCAGTGCCAACTATCAACTTTGGGTTTTCAGATACTACGATTTGTGTGTATGACTCGGTAATACTGGATGCCGGCAATGCCGGTGCTGCTTATATGTGGTCAAACGGATCAACGGAAAGAACGATTAAAATTGCGACAACAGGTATCGGGTTCGATATGCAGACACATTCTGTAGTCGTGACCAACCAGTCAGGCTGCCAGTCGGAACAAACAGCTACCATTGTATTTGATTTTTCATCCTGTTCCGGCATAAATGATAATGTCGCAGGCAATCTTTACAGGATCTATCCGAATCCCGGAAACGGAACTTTTTCTGTCAATTTTAAACCGGGTTATGGAGAAGCTGTCATCTCGGTGCGAAATTTATTGGGGCAGGCTGTCTGGGGACCCCAGGTATTTTCTGAACACCAGGAAAGTGGTGATATCATGATCGGCCTTGGTGATGTGCCGGATGGGGTATATTTTATCAGGGTGGATTTAAAAGGTTCACTTTCAGGAATTTCGAAATATATTATCAGGAAATGATTTATTACCATGACTGGTTTTGTCGGAATAATGTATATAAATGACAGGATTGAAGGAAAATATTAACTTTGGCCGTCGTAATAATTTACAGGTTACTTATCATAATTAGGAATTAAGCATGAAGAAACGCGTAACAGCTTATTTAATTGACTACTTGACTCTTATCATGTTGTCGGCGCTTATTTTAGCTGCCCCCCATTCGCTGATTTCCCAGGGTTCTTTCAAAGCGGAAGTTCGTAACACCAATTGCCCTGTTGCCAGCCATGAAGCGGACAGATGGTATTTTGGGCAAAATGCGGGATTGGATTTCAGAAACCAGGACCCGGTTTACGACCCGACAAATTACATGATGAATATCCCTACCAGTCCGGCTGTTATGGCAGATAGCAATGGTAATATCCTGTTTTATACCGATGGTAGTAAAATTTATAACCGTGCCGGGCAAATAATGGCAAATGGCGATGGCCTGCACGGATTCGTGGGTTATACCATGCCGGTGATTATCGTCCCCAAACCTAAAAGCGACAGCATATATTACGTATTCACAACCCATCGTCCCAAACAGAATCAATATGACCCACAGACGATTTATGGTTTGGAATACAATGAGATTAACCTGAACAGGGCCGGTGGCCTTGGTGAGGTTACCCAGAAAAACGTTGTCCTTCTACAGCCTGAAGTCTCCTCCAGGCTTTCGGCAGTAAAGCATGCCAATGGAACTGATTACTGGGTTGTCGGACACCGCTACGATTCAATAGATTCATACAATGCAAGGGAGTTTTGCGCATTTCTTGTCAATGAGAGCGGCGTTAATTCAACCTACGTTTCCAGTATTATCGGATCTGAACATGGTGGAAATGGTAACTGGGGAGATTCAAATAAAGGGATCGGCTACATGAAGATTAGCCCGGATGGTACCAAGCTCGCTGTGGCTATCCATGGTTCTGACCTTTATGAGATCTTTAATTTTAATTCTTCCACCGGGAAAGTTACAGATGAAATCACTTCTGCCACAACTTTTGATGAGGCTTATGGCATTGAATTCTCTCCTGACTCCCGCTATTTATACGGTACTACCACTTCATCCAGCCTGCCTTCGCCAATTTATACGCCTGCGTCATACTTATTTCAGTTCGATATCAATCTCGGTTCGGCGATGTTCAATATCAATAATTTTGACACGGTGGCAATGGATACCCTGGGAAGTTATTTTGGCGGTATGCAGCTCGGTACAGACGGCCGGATCTATGTATCACGCTCCCCATACGGCAATGCGGCGGTAAGTGTAATAGCCAATCCTAAAAGGCCAGGCAGTGCGTGTAATTTCACTGCCAATTTTGTCGATTTACAGGGTAAAAAGAGCCGGTTCGGCTTCCCGAATTTTGTCCAGTCCTATTTTTCACTGCCTCATTTTGATGTGGAACAAGTGTGTTTCGAAGATGAAACCATGTTCACACTGCAAAATGGCTCCAATGTCGATAACATAACCTGGACTTTTGAAGGTTCAAGTACCTCGTCAGATATCCAGCCCGTACATACTTTCTCGGCAGCAGGCACTTACACTGTATCAGTTACCGAATATTATCTCGGGGTACCGTATGGTCCTTATACTGAAGAGATCATCGTCAATGAATTGCCTGCCCCAACTTTAGGTGATACTGTTTACATGTACCCCGGATCACCCGTGCTGCTTGATGCAGGTGCAGGATTTGTTACCTATGAATGGTCCACCGGTGAGTCATCGCAGACGGTAAAAGTCGAGACTCCCGGAACGTATTATGTCACTGTCCAGAATGAACGCTGCTGCATCAAGTTGGATTCAGTGCTGGTGATGTATTTTGATGTGATGGTGCCTAATGCATTCAGGCCAGGCGGCGTGAACAGCGTCTTCAAAGCCTATGCATCCTCGCTCGATGCAATCAATAATTTTGCATTGTATGTTTATAACCGCTGGGGACAGCAGATTTTCCTCAGCAACGACATCAATATTGGCTGGGATGGAAAGGTCGACGGTGTGGAAGCACCAGGTGATGTATATGTATGGCTTGTCAACTATGATGTTGAAAGGGCCGGAAAAACCGTTAAAATAGCATATAAAGGGAATGTTATCCTTTTAAGATGAGATGGATAAGAAGTACTACATTAAGATTGCCGAAGAACTTAATATCTCCACCGAACAGGTAATCAATACCGCTGCCTTACTTGACAGTGGCGCTTCGGTCCCCTTCATAGCCCGATATCGTAAAGAACTTACAGGAAGCCTGGATGAGGTAGTCATTACCGATATCCGTGACCGCCTCAAGCAGTTGCTGGAACTTGACAAGCGGCGTGATGCCATCATAAAAAGCATCGAAGAGCAGGGCCTCATGACCGACCAGATCAAGATGCAGCTTTTGGAGGCGATCACCATGACCGGGCTGGAAGATATTTACCTGCCTTACAAACCCAAAAAGAGGACCCGGGCTACGATTGCAAAGGAAAAAGGCCTTGAGCCCCTGGCAAAGATCATCATGGCAAAAAGGGAGCCGGATCCATTCAGGAAAGCAGCCATGTACATTAATCCTTCAAAAGGGGTCAATGATGAAGACGAGGCGCTTGCCGGTGCCAGGGATATCATTGCGGAATGGGTAAGTGAAAGCCAGGCAGCCCGCGCCAGGACCAGGAAACTGTTTGAGCGGGAAGGTGTTATTTCTTCCAAAATCATTAAAGGTAAAGAACTGGAAGGGGTTAATTACCAGAATTATTATGAATGGCAGGAACCTCTCATGAAAATGCCTTCACACAGGTTCCTGGCCATGATGCGGGGAGAAGCGGAGGGTTTCCTTCGCACAGGGGTGCAGCCGCCGAAAGATAAGGCCCTGGATATCCTCGAAGATATTTTTAACAGGAATAGTACCGATGGATGTGCCGAACAGATCTCTGATGCCATAAACGACAGCTATTCACGCCTCTTACAGCCTTCGATGGAAAACGAGATCAAGGCGGCTGCCAAGGAAAAAGCCGACCAATATGCAATCAGGGTTTTTACCGATAACCTGAAACAATTGCTGATGATGCCGCCCCTGGGCCAGAAGAATGTCCTTGCAATCGATCCCGGCTTCCGTACAGGTTGTAAGATCGTATGCCTGGACAAACAGGGGAACTTGCTGCACAATGAAACTATTTATCCTCATCCTCCTGAAAACCAGGTCAGGCAGGCTGAAAAGAAGATACTTAGCCTGGTCGACGCCTATAAGATTGAAGCCATAGCCATCGGGAACGGGACTGCAGGAAGGGAAACCGAGCGGTTTATCAGGAACATCAGGTTTGACAAGGACCTTATGGCTATCATGGTGAATGAGAGCGGCGCTTCGATCTACTCAGCGTCAAAAATCGCCCGCGATGAATTCCCTGATTACGATGTTACTGTGCGCGGAGCTGTGTCGATCGGGCGGAGGCTCATGGACCCCCTTGCAGAGCTCGTTAAGATCGATCCTAAATCTATCGGGGTAGGGCAATACCAGCATGATGTCAACCAGGCTGCGCTGCAGCAAAGCCTCGAAGATTCAGTAACCATCTGTGTGAACCAGGTTGGCGTCGAAATAAATACGGCCAGCAAGGAATTGCTGTCATTCGTCTCCGGTGTGGGCCCGATGCTGGCCCAGAACATCGTGAACTTCCGCAAGGAGCATGGCCCTTTTGCCTCCCGGGAACAATTCCGGAAGGTCACCCGCTTCGGGGATAAAGCTTTTGAGCAATCAGCCGGATTCCTTCGCATCCGGAATGCAAATAATCCGCTTGACCGAAGTGCAGTGCACCCTGAAAGTTACCATATCGTATATAAGATGGCCGAGAGAACGCAATCTTCGGTCGAGGAGCTGATACAGAACGAAGAGGCAAGAAAGAAAATCGTCCTTGATGAATATGTGGATGAAAAGACCGGTCTTCCTACACTGAACGACATCATCCAGGAACTTGCCAGGCCCGGTCGTGACCCCAGGCAAAAATTTGATGTATTTGAGTTTGCCAAAGGCATCAATAGCATTGAAGACCTGGTCCCCGGGATGGTGCTACCGGGAATCGTCACAAACATCACCGCTTTCGGCGCTTTTGTCGATATCGGCGTTCACCAGGACGGGCTTGTCCACGTCAGCCAGCTCGCCGACCGGTTTGTCAGGGACCCGAAAGAAGTGGTCAAGATCAACCAGAAAGTGCAGGTCAAAGTTATGGAAGTGGATAAAGACCGGAAGAGGATCAACCTTTCGATGAAAGAAGCAGGGAAATAGGACGGGAAGACTGTAGGACGGGAAGACTGTAGGACGGGAAGACTGTAGGACGGGAAGACGGTAGGATAGGAAGACGGTAGGACGGGAAGACGGTAAGAATATAAGTCCCGTCAGGGACGAAAGTATGGTAGGACTGTAAGACGATAAGAATATAAGTCCCGTCAGGGACGAAAGTATGGTAGGACTGCAAGACGATAAGAATTATAAGTCCCGTCAGGGATGACAGTATGGTAGGACTGTAAGACGATAAGAATATAAGTCCCGTCAGGGACGACAGTATGGTAGACGAAAGAAAAATAATCAGCAATTCTAAGCGTTTGTTTCGAAAAGATTCCCTAATGATTTGCAATACCAAAATTCTCATTTTTGTAACCCTGCTCTTTGTCCTAAGCCCTACGCTCAATGCCCAGCGTTTCAAAGGTGCCGTTATGGGCGGTATGAACCTTTCACAGCTGGATGGGGATGAAGTGGTGGGCTACAATAAAGTTGGCGGACATTTTGGCGTCGGCGTCATCCTGCCGATAAAAAAATGGGACATTACCCTTGAGACGGTTTATAACCAGAAAGGCGCCAGGGAAAAAGCCCAGTATGAATTCTGGATGTATGACAGCATAGGGATGACCCTGGATTCTACTTTATATACCGGTGAATATAAGGTGAATTTAGATTATGTGGAGATCCCGCTTATGGTCCATTATACAGACAGGGAGCGCTTATCTGTAGGGATGGGTTTTTCTTACGGCAGGCTGGTGAAAGTGACGGAAGTTGAACATGGCGGCTCAATCCCTCCTTATTCAGATACCGTAGCATTTAATAAAAATGACTGGAATATCCTGTTTGACCTTCAATTCCGGATCTGGCGGCAGTTAAAGGGCAATGTCAGGTTCGCCTATTCCCTTGTGCCTATCAGGGAAAGGACCTACCAGGATATCATTTATGAAGTTAACGACCCCTGGACAAGGAAACAGTACAATCACCTGTTTACGTTCAGGCTGGTTTACGTTTTTAATGAACAGTTCCAGAAAAAAGAGAATTGAAATCAGAAATTTAAGCAAACTCTGAAAAGCTTTTATTTGCCACAAAAACACTAATGCACAAAAATTCACTAAAAGTATTTAGCTTGATTATCTGACTTTTGTGCTATTTGGTGAATTGGTGTTTTAGTGGCATATCTTACCTAAAACACGCAACCTATGACCAACGACCACAATAACAGCTGCTCCTGGCCTTCCAACGATCCGTTGATGCAAAAATATCACGATGAGGAGTGGGGCGTACCGGTGCATGACGACCGGAAACTCTTTGAATTTATGGTACTGGATGCTTTTCAGGCCGGGTTGAGCTGGAAAACGATATTAATTAAGAGGGAGAATTTCCGCAAGGCATTTGATAATTTCGATCCTGCAAAGATTGCCGTGTACGATGAAGCAAAATATAATGCCCTTCTTTTGGATGCAGGTATTATCCGGAACCGGGCGAAGATCAGGGCAACGATCTCCAATGCGGAACTTTTTCTCCATGTACAAAAGGAGTTCGGAACATTTGATAAATACATCTGGTCGTTTACAGGGGGTAAACCCAAAGTGAACAATTGGAAATCACTGGCGGAGATACCGGCTAAGTCGGAAGAGTCGGATAAAATGAGCAAAGACCTCGCCAAACGCGGGTTTAAATTCGTCGGTTCAACGATCTGTTATGCCTTCATGCAGGCCGCCGGCATGGTAAATGACCATGTTGTTCAATGCTTCCGTCACACAGAAGTTTCGAACTAAAACTTATAGCATTCAGCCACGAATTTTTCTCCAATCATTCCCGACAGCGGATTTTCATTCCCTAATCTTTCAGGGTGCCATTGGACACCCAGGAGGAATGGCTTGCCGTTCGGATTAGCCCATTCCACTGCCTCCGGCAGACTGTCGGCAGCGTACGCAACCACTTTAAGCTGTGATGAAAGCCTTTTGATTCCCTGATGGTGGTTGCTGTTGACATTGCCCGCCAGTAACCCGGAAATTTCATTCAGCATTGAGCCGGCTTCGATATTGACACCGTGGAAACAATTCGACGTATTTTCGCACCGGTGTGAAACAGTTGTATCATAATCAGACGGGATATCGATGATCAGGCTGCCGCCAAAGGCTACATTCAACATCTGGTGCCCGCGGCAAATCCCTAAAATAGGCATATTCCATGCCATCGCCGAGTCGATCAGCCTGAGCTCGAGCGTGTCGCGGTGATCATCGATTGTCGTGCATCTCGAAATATTTAAACTATCCTCGTACAAATCCGGATTGATATCCGTCCCACCGGTCAGCACCAGCCCTGAACACTCCCTGAACAGCTTCATCGCTGAATCTATTGGCATATTGTACATATCCAGGCAAATGATCGTTGAATCAAAAGATTTGACAAAATCATAATAGCTGGCATAAGAATTAGCAGGGTAAGCCTTCGATAAAGCAATCTTTATCTCCGGATTATCTTCTTCCGAAGTGCAACCGATAAATCCCAGGATGAATAATCCCACTAAAAAAGCAAAAACAACTCGTCTCATAAAACATATTATTAGATCATAAACCTCACAACCTCAAAACCTCAAAACTTCACCACTCCACCACTCCACCACTTCACCACTCCACCACTCCACCACTCCACCACTCTTCACTCAATCGCCTTATTCGTATAATAATCCACCGGCGCAAATTCATCAGTAAGAACAGGCAGACCGGCTGGAATTTTATCCGTGACATCATGCCGGAGATAATCTGCCAGTTCAGCATCTTCACTGGTCC
>CAYJNJ010000026.1:9177-45798 GCA_964371595.1 uncultured Bacteroidales bacterium
GGACAGTACTTTGCACCAGGTCAGGATCGCCGGGATCCATCACGGCAAAAACAAATACCTGAGGAAAAACCTCCCTGTATGTTGCCAGCTCTGCCTGGAGGAAAAGGCTGGCATTGCCCCGGAGGGAGGAAATGATGTTTAGTAAAACACAACCATCCTCATTGAGCAGATCATAAGCCCTTTTTGCCGCCTCCTTCGTCGTCAGGTGCCAGGGAATGGTATAAAGCGACTTGTAAGCATCCCCATAGATCACGTCATATCTTTCCTGTGAATGATTAAGATAAGTACGGGCATCTTCATGAAAAATCCTCATCCGGGCATCATCTTTCAGGCGAAAATGCTCGTAAGCCAGTGCAGTCAGCTCCGGGTCGATCTCTACAACATCAATCCTCGCCGCAGGGTATTTCTGTAGAAAATACTTAGGATATGAAAATGCCGCCCCGCCCAGGAGCAACGCGGATTTGAAACCTGGTGTAAAATGCTCTGCCAGCCGGTAATGCTTTGCATAATCGAATACCAGCCCGTCATTATCCAGAAACATGGCCGAGGAGCTTTCATTGTTGATCCGCATGAATTTTACCGGTTTCCCTGTTGCCTGGTCTGTCGTATTATATATCCAGACCCTGCTGTACTGGGTATCTTCATCAATATATGAACGTGCTTTCACTTGATTTTGAAAGAAAAAGTAGATTGTAGCCAGAATTAGTATAATTGCCGGGATACTTTTCCCGCTTTTCTTGTCTGCAATAAATAGTGCAATCGCAACAAGGGCCAGTAGCACAGTGATGGAAACCAGGATATTCGTCGTCCCCATCGCCGGGATGAGGTAAAATCCCGCAGCAAAGGTCCCTGCAATGCTTCCAACCGTTGATATGGCATATAATTGCCCGACCGTGGCACCGGAAGTCTGCAGTGCCTTGATCTTCAGCCTGACTGCGTATGGCGAGACCATACCCAGGAAAACACTTGCCGGGGCAAACAGGAATACTGAAGCTACAACCGATTGCCATTTTAATCCGCTGATCAGCCCAGGGAGATGGTTCAGGAAGAATTCCTTGAACAGTGTTGTAAAACCGATAAAAACTGCCGAAAGAAGGATGATCCAAGCTAATGCGCTGAATGTAGGCCTGCGGTCGGCCAGCCTACCCCCCAGCCAATACCCGAGACTCAGGCTGCCGAGAATGATACCGATCAGACTGGTCCAGATGAAAATGGATGTCCCCAGGTAAGGGCCCAGGACCCTTGAACCGGCTATCTCATAAATCATAACCACTGCCCCGCAAAGGAATACGACGATCTCGAGGAAAGGCTTTTTCAAAGTAGAATTATTTTGACAGGTAAAGATAGCAGAATATTTTCAGAATGCTAGGCTTCCGTTACGACAGAACCCTGTAGCTGACAAAGCTAATATGACAAAGAGCGGCGCGACATGTTGGCAGATTCCTCGCTTCGCTCGGAATGACGCTGCAAAAACTAAATAACAGAAAAGCGGCGCGGCAACTACCAACAATGCAATTTGCAAATACTCTGCATGCCGCGCCGCTTAAGTTCTCGAGTGCAAATCGTCATTCCGAGCGAAGCGAGGAATCTGCCAGCACTCTGGGCCTAAAAATCAATATAAAACTCCTTCGTCAGCTCTTTATATTCAGCAGTATGATGACCGTTTTCATCTAAAATAGCAACTGTGTTTTCTTCAATACCGGCAGGGGGTTCCTTTTGGAACTGAAGTATATAGCGGTGCCCGGGTCTGCCGGTTTTGGATACGATCATCATGCGGAAATGGGCTAATAGTCCTGATTTTTTAGCGATGGCAGAGAATTCATCACTTTCCCTGCAAGGCAGTATGACCCACAAACTGCCGCCTGGCGCCATCAATTCGTTGGAACACCGGATTAGTTCGCCGTAAGTCAGCATTTCATCATGCCGCGAAAGGTTCCGCTTTTTATCGGGTGACTTTAATGAGCAGGAGAAAAATGGCGGATTGCAGACGATCAGGTCGTATCGCTTAGATGTTTTGATGGCATATTCCTGCAGCGAATCATGAATAATGCTGATCCTTTCTTTCCAGGGACTACTCTTTATATTTTCCGAGGCCTGCCCCGCCGATTCACTATCTATTTCTATCGCGTCAATCAAGGCTTCTGACCGTTGTGCCAGGATCAGTGCAATCACCCCGCTACCGGTACCAATCTCCAGGATATTGTCAGATTTATCCACCTTGGTAACTGTCCCCAGCAATACCGCATCCGTGCCCACCTTCATAGTGCTCCGGCCGTCCTTAACTTTAAATTGCTTAAAGTAAAAAATCCCTTTAGCTTTTCCCTGTAATTTAAGATTCCGGTTTGAATTATCACCCATCATCAGTTAATTTATGTCGTATAATACAACGCTCGGCAACAATGAAACAATGAAACATTGGAACTCTGAAACATTGGAACTCTAGAACAATGGAACTCTGGAACTCTGGAACAATGGAACAATGGAACTTTGGAACCCTGGAACCTGGAATTTGGAACCAGGAATTTGGAACCATTCCCTCTACATCGCCAGCTTAAAGTACAAAGCCGGTGTTATCGGTATCGATTCCGAATATATATTGACAGAGTTCGTCTGGTTCGTTGCAATCCTCTCGTAATTAGCATATTTGATATTCTGGGTGTTTAAGACGTTTAATATTGATAGGCCGATCTCGCCTTTTAATTTCCTGTCGAGGAATTTGTAAATGAAAGCTACGTCAAGCCGGCTGTATGTAAGGTTATCCCCGTCTTCGGCCAGGATCAGCGGCGAGGAAGGGAACCCCGATCCGAAAACATAATCGGCAGAAATGTAAAAGGGATCCAGATTGGCCAGGGCAGCTAGCTTTACTTCATGCCGCTGGTCCTGCGGTGCACGCCGGTATTCGTCTACTTTAAAATATTCGAATAATTCTTCCGTCTTACTCAGCGAATATGCGATCCAGGCTGAATGTCCCCTGTAATCTTTCTTTACCATCACATCCAGTCCGTAGCTCCGCCCATTTCCCTGGTAAATGCCTTCAAGGTTAATGCCGGTGTTCCTGATATATCTTGTCAGACCGCTGACATCTTTAAAATATCCTTCCAGACTGATAGTGAAATCATATTTATTATATGAAGTTCCAAGAACATAATGCATTGAAGCCAGGACAGGAATGTCGGTATTATCACATACAGTCCAGATATACCGGTAGTTGCCAAGATCGTCGAGTACCGAGCTCTTGGTAATGAACTGGTTATAAATACCCCAGGCCGCGTTGATCTTTACAGCATCGCTTACCTTGATTGAGGCAGAGAGTCTCGGCTCCAGATACAGCTTTTCAAGGTTAACCGCCTGGGTCAGCCTGAACCCGCCTTTCAAGCTAAAGATTTTACAAATTGTAATATTATCCTGGAAGTAGATAGTGATCCTTCGCGCTTCTTCTGAAATATTTGCCTGGACTACATTGAAGGTATCTTCAGCCAGTTCGATACGGTTTGTTTTAATCACAAGCCCTCCTTCAAGGATATGGGCATGATGGACAGGAAAACGGTTATCAACCTGTAAGGTGCTCTCCCTTACCGTATTCAGGGCATTCAGATCGGTCTGCTGGACAGTTGTTTGCTGGTGCAGCCTTTCTACTGCAAGATCATCCGAGTATTCACTTTTTAATATGGAATAATTCAGGCTGAAATTGGTGGAATATCCATTATTCCAGTTCTTTCCGTAAAATATAGCGCCTCCCGACTGGGTGTTTTTCTCCTGGGTCTCCTTTGTAATAATGTTGTTTTTTAAAGAATCCTCAAGAGAATAGGAGAATTTATCATTACCCCCATAAAAGCTTACATAAAACAAGTCCCTCTCATGGAATTTAGCCGAATATTTAATATTGAAATCGCGAAACCGATAGTCAGGCACGATATTGACATCCACATTGTTTACAGAGTCATTTCTGCCGTTTCTGTTGTACCTTGGGTTGAAATCGCCGGGATTATAAAGTTCATAATAGGTATGCCGCAATGCAACAATCAGCGAACCGGTCTTTGCTATCGGTATTTCCACCATCCCGTTCATGGTCATATTATTCACATCGATGGAAAAGGAGGGCCGTTCCGTATTCCCGTTTTTTCCGGTTATGTTGACAATACCGCCGACCCGTTCCCCGTACCTTGCATCATATCCTCCTTTGTAAACCTCGATATCTTTTGCCATCAACGGATTGAAAGCGCTGATATTATCGTTGAAATTTTTCAGGCTGTATAGCGTGAAGCCGTCAAAAATAACTTTGCTCTGGCCCTCGTAGCTACCCCAGATGATCAGCTCGTTTGTCTGTTCGCCTGCTGCAAGGATGCCGGGTTGAAGCCGTAAAAGGTTGAATACGGAATTATCCCCGAATCCCGGCAGGAAATCGGCCACCTGGTGGTTGAGCTTCATCATCCCCGGCTGATCACCGATCATCGTAGATCTTTCCACCAGCTTATTAATGATCTCTACTTCAGGAAGTTTTAATATAGATGGGGTAAGGAAAAATTGCTGGTTTGAAGGGCCCTTTATCAAAGTGTCGAGGATATAATAACCCAGGTGCGATACTTTTATGGAATAAGTACTGTCTGTTGACGATAAATAGGCGAAATTACCGGTCAGATCTGTAACCAGGCCATGATCATTGACAAGCACATGGGAGTAGGGGAGCGACTCCATAGAGCCTTTCTCCATCACCTGCCCGGTCAGAGTATAGGATTTTGTCCTGGCCGGTTTTTGTATAGGGTAAATAATATAAACGTCCCCTTTTTTTTCCAGTCCGAGGGGAAGGCCTTTAATAAGAGAATTGATGGCAACTTCCGGGGATTCGTAAGTCCCTGACAGCGATACATTATATTTCGAAAGTTCACGGTCATCAAATGAAATCTGGATACCGTACGAATTGGAAAGTCCGGACAGCACTTCATTCAGCGGCCGGGAATTTGTATTTATTATGACTTTCTGGCCGGATGATATGAAGGGCAAAAAGATGAGGAGACTAATCAGGATTTTGGTAAATCTCATATTCTTTTCCCGAAATTCTGGCAAAAGTAAGTCCAAATGGCTTACAAACTAAAGCGAGGACTTCCTCAGGCGTCCTTTCCTTGGAGAAGTATCCCGTATAAGAATAATCAAGGTGTAATTTTGATGTGATCCTGATATTATATTGCCGTGCGATTTCATTAATGACCATTGGCAATGGCCTGGCCGTAAAATGGAACATATTATTGATCCAGGAAATGTTCACACCTGAAGAAATCTCTTTGATGACTGTGATATTGCCTTCAGAATCAACCCTGGCCTCATAGTCAGGGCTGAGGACGACCTCTTTTTCCGCGCTGGAAGTAACCTTCACCTGGCCGGTATAACAGGTGACATTGTATTCATTTCCACGTGAATAAATATTGAAACTCGTTCCCAAAACTTCAGTTTTACCCATAGAAGAAATAACCTGGAATTTTTTTCCTTTCTCCACTTTGAAGTATGCTTCGCCTTCGAACTTTATTTCCCTTTCAAACCGCCACCAGAAAGCCTTGTAAGAGAGCTTTGATTCCGAATTAAGTGCTGCTGTTGAGCCGTCAGGTAAAGTATGTGTCTGATGCTGACCGGCAGGGTTGTGCACGGTGGTAGTGTAAAAGCGGAGCAGGGAAAAGATGCCGGCAAGCAGAATGACTGAAGCTGCAAGGGCCAGGGTGAGCCGATGAAATTTGAAATTGGAAATTCGGGGGGAAGGGGTATTATTTATCCTCTCTTCAAGATTGGCCCAAACCTCTTCTTTGCTTTTTGCAAACGGGATCTCTACCCGATGGAAAAAGCCTTCCTGCTCATTTTCCGGGTTTGAAAACGGATCAATATGTTGGTAATCGTTTTTCATTTATCTCCGATTGCTTGTCTGAGTGAAGCCAATGCCAGGGACATCCTTTTTTCGACTGCTTTAACGCTAAGTCCCAGGCGTTCTGCGATTTCATGATATTTGAGCTGGTCCATCCTGCTCATTAAAAATACTGCACGTTGATTTTCGGGCATTATTGCAAGGGCTGATTCATACCTCCCTTTCGTTTCTTCAAAAACCATCTGCTCTTCAGGTGATCCTGTGCTTGTTTCCGGCCTTGAATTTAGCCTGAACTTCGTCATCACTTTTTGTCTCCGGTACTGGTTGATGAACTGGTCGCCTGCAATCTTAAAAAGCAGACCGGCCAGGTTATCCTGGTCTGCCGCCGGTTGTTTTTCCCAGATCTTCATAAAAGTCTCCTGGGCAATATCCGTCGCCATCTCAGCATCACCTGACCGGTAGTAAATGTAATTTCTCACGGAATCAAAGTGCTTGTCAAAAAGATATTTAAACTGCTCGCGGGTCAATGCGGTATCTTTTTGTTTTAAAGAAGATGATTAACGCAGGTAAATAGTGTAGGTAACGCCGTTGATCAGCACGGTGGCAACATTGTCGCAATCGCCGTTGCCGTAATCCAGTAGCCTTACCGGGCGGTCTTCAGGGCGCAGCTCGATCGTTCCCGAAACAATGAAACGGCAGGCAAGCTCAACGCGCAATGCGTTAATGATCTCCCTTTCCCAGGTCAGCCCGTTCGGCCTGATCCCGCTTGCAGTTCCAGTGATCAGGTAGATATCGTCCCAGCGGTTGTGCGTATCGGAACCCTGGATCCATTCCCTGACGCGTGAAGAATTCCAGCTGAAAGTGCTTCCGTCTTCTTTCTGGATAACACCGACTACTTCAATGGTGAAATACAGGTTGCCGTTGTCATTTTCCCCCATATTGGTCACCACTTTCGTCCCTTCAACGCTGGCATCGTTTACGAAATAATCTTCAAAACCATGCGTGATTACGGTCCCGGGCTGAAAATACCTTCCTGTGAAGGTGACGATGATCTTACCCCTGCGGTACTTGCCGTCACGGCATAAGCAATTTTCTTCACCGAAATCAATGGTTAACGTAAGTGGAAATCCTGTAGTGTCAAGGGTAACAGTGGCGCATTCACTTAAAAACATCCTGTCGCCGGGAAATGCTTTCAGGTTCCCACCTGTACCGATATCATAAGCTTCATCTGCAATGTCACCGACGTTTTCAAAAGTACTCTCAGCATAAGCATCATCCTGCGAGATCGTGGTGTCTTCAAGTTCGATGTCGTTGTTTTTCTTACAGCCTGTGACAACCATGGCAAAGGTGACGAAAACAACCAGTCCTAAAATTACGTTTGCTCTTTTCATGTCATTAAATTTTAAGTGTTTTAACATGATACCGCACAAATATCTATTTACCCTACTCCGCTATGCCAAATAAGCACCAATTCCTTAGAAGCACCAAATCCTAAGCACCAAATACCAAATAAATTCAAAACCTCAAAACCTCAAAACCTCAAAACTACTAACTATTCTAAATATATCTCAATAAGCCCTTCCGGCGCTCGAACTTCGATAAGCTTCTTCTTCCTGTCAACCTTCAGGATTATTTCATCAGAAACCGGTAATAATATTTCTTTTTCATTAAAGATTATGGCAAATATTGGATTATTGGGAAGATCGATGATCCGGTCAACCTTACCTATATCACCATGCTTTTCGTCATGTACCTTAAAACCGGCAACTTCGTGATAGTAGAATTTGTTGCCCCTGAGTTTGGGTAAAAGTTCATCAGGAAGGTAAATGTAATGGCCGACAAGCTTTTCGGCCCCTTCCATGTCTTTAAGATCGGCCAGCTTAAGGTTGGCTTTGTTGTTTTCGAAATGGATGCCTTCGATGATCCAGGGGATAAGCTTGTCCCTGAACTCGACGAACAACATATCGAGTTCACGGTATTCCTGGGGCTGGTCTACATCAAAAATGGCTTTCAGTCCTCCTTTGTATCCATGTGTCCGGATTATTTTGCCAAGAAGGAAATAGCCGTCGAAAGTTTTTGCTGGGATAGGGCTCATATCGTAAAATTAATAAAAAAAAGGCTAAAGTTTCCGTTTATCACGGTTTCTTTAACCTTGTCTCTTTGTATTTGAAATTTAATCCGCCCAGCTGGCGGATTAAATTTGAATTTGGGAATAAGCAAAGAGCTTATTTCTTAAACGGGAAAATTATGCTTTGGTTTCAGTTTCTTCTTCTGAAGTTTCTTCCTCAGTGGCGGGAGCTTCATCAGCAACCGGTTCAGCTTCAGCAACAACTTCTTCAGTAACTGCAGCAATCTCTTCGGCAACGGGTTCGGCTTCCGCGACAGCTTCTTCAGTAACTGCAACAGTCTCTTCTGCTACCGGTTCGGCTTCTGCGACAACTTCTTCAGCGGCAGCAACGGGCTCTACAGCAACCTCAGCAGCTTCGATAGCAACCTCAGCGGCTTTTTCAGCAACCGGTTCTGCTTCGGCAACAGCTTCTTCAACTGCGGCTTCCTGTACTTCAGCGACTTCTTCTTCAGTTTCTGCAGCAAGCTGCGCCTTAAGTTCCTTGGCACGTTTGGCCTGGAGTTCCCTGGCGCGTTCCTCGTTAACCTTTATCTCGGCTTCCAGCTTTTTCTTCTTGCTGTCTTTACCTGATACTTCGGCTTCCTTGATTTTTGCAACAAATTTTTCCTGCTTCTCCCTGGACCAGGCCTGGAATTTAGCTTCAGCTATTTCTTCGGTCATGGCGCCTTTTTTGACACCTTTAAGAAGATGATGCTTGTAGTTAACTCCCTTGAATGATAAAAGGGCGTTCACTGTATCGGTGGGTTCTGCCCCGGCCTGAAGCCAGTAAAGGGCACGGTCAAAATTGATGTCGATAACAGCTGGTTTGGACACAGGATTGTAAATGCCAATTCTTTCGATGAATTTTCCGTCCCGTGGTGCACGACCATCCGCAATGACAACGTGGTAAAATGGATATCCCTTTTTACCTTTTCTCTGCAATCTGATTTTCGTTGGCATAAAGTGCTAATTATTAATATTAATGAAAGAATTTTTAAATTGGGGTGCAAAGATCGGAAATTTATTCCAAATTCCAAATTCCAAATTCCAAATTATTGAAATTAAGTTGGGAAGTTCTCAAAACCGCTGATCCCTCGTCTCCGCCTTTGGCTGATCCTCGGGACAAGCTGAAGACTGAAGACTGAAGACTGAAGACTTTTTTATCAACAACCCTCTCCAGCCATGCCAATTTATCTATTTTTAGAAATCCATCTTCCAAAACTTAACTATAAGCAAATCAGATGTTCCTGATCTACGACACCGAAACTACCGGCTTGCCCCGGAATTATGAAGCTCCTGTTACCGACCTTGAAAACTGGCCAAGGGTGGTACAGCTCGCCTGGCAATTGCACGCAGCCGATGGAAAACTCATTGAGGCAAAAGAATTTATCATCAGGCCGGAGAATTTCACTATTCCGTATAATGCAGCAAAAGTCCATGGTATTTCTACCGAGCTTGCCCTGCGTGAAGGCCAGGACCTGAAAGAAGTGCTCGGGCATTTCATCCTCGCGCTGCAGCAAACAAAAGTGGTCGTGGGCCATAATATTGATTTCGACCTGAATATAATTGGTGCTGAATTTGTCCGCTGCGGTTTCCCGGATCATTTTGAAGGGAAGATGCAGCTTTGTACCAAGCTTGAATCGGTGGATTATTGCGCATTGCCCGGCGGAAGGGGAGGAGGGTACAAATGGCCCAGCCTGGCTGAACTTCACCATAAACTCTTCCATGAAGATTTTCCCGATGCACACAACGCTGCCGCAGATGTTATCGCAACATCCCGTTGCTTTTTAGAAATGATCCGGATTGGGATCATTACTTCCGGCAAGCTCGGATTGGACCCAGAAGAGGTGAAAGCATTCATCACTGGCCATACCGAAACCATCCAGCCTGAAAATATATCCATCAGGAATATTCCGGAAATAGCCAGCGAAGACCCGGATGTAGCAGAAGATCAAACAGACGACCAGCCCGACCCGGATTTTATTGACCAAGATCCCGAATTTAATCCGCCAGCTGGCGGACAAAATTTAAAATTCAACATTTCCTACTGCCATTTACACGTCCATTCCCAGTATTCCATCCTCCAGGCAACGGCTGATGTTAAAGATATCATAGCAAAAGCCGTCCAATTCAAAATGCCGGCTATTGCACTAACCGATCATGGGAACCTCTTTGGTGCCTTTGCCTTTATCAGCGAGGCGGTTAAACACAATATCAAACCTGTAATTGGTTGTGAATTCTATGTTGCTATTGAAAGGAACAGGAAAAAATTCACCAAGGATAATCCGGATGTCAGGCATCACCAGGTATTACTTGCAAAGAATTATGAAGGATATCAGAATTTATCGCGGCTATCTTCCTTAGGTTTCCTTGAAGGATATTACGATGGCGTACCCCGGATCGACAAAGCGCTGATAGAGCAGTTCAGGGCTGGTTTAATTGCTACTACCGGCGGGATGCGCTCGGAAATCCCGGAATTGATCCTGAATGTCGGCGAAACCCAGGCCGAAGACGCCTTTTGCTACTGGCACGGCATGTTCGGTGAGGATTTCTATGTACAGCTCAACCGCCATGGCCTTCCTGAAGAGGAGCACGTTAATAAGATCCTGATGAAGCTGGCTAAAAAATACCAGGTGAAGGTAATAGCCGCCAATAACGCGTATTACCTTGAAAAAGATGATTCCGAGATCCATGACATGCTGCTCTGCCTTCAGAATAATGAATATCAGTCGACACCTGTCGGGCGTGGACGAGGGTTCCGGTATGGCTTTCCGAACAGCGAATTCTACTTAAAGAGCCATGAGGAAATGGCCGGATTATTCAGCGATATCCCGGAAGCAATTACCAATATTGGGGAGATCATTGAAAAAATAGAACCTTTCCTCGTAAAGCGGGGGCCGCTTATGCCCGATTATACCATCCCGGAAGGTTTTTCAGATGCAAATGAGTACCTGAGGCATCTCACGTATGAAGGCGCTAATAAAAGGTACGGTGAAATTACCCCAGAAATAACGGAGCGGATTGAATTCGAACTTGAAACGATCCAACGGATGGGTTACCCGGGATATTTCCTCATTGTCCAGGAGATCCTTAACCAGGCAAGGGATATGGGTGTTTCAGTGGGGCCGGGCCGTGGTTCGGCTGCAGGATCGGTCGTTGCCTTCTGCCTCAAAATAACGGATGTCGATCCGATCCGCTATAACCTCCTTTTTGAACGCTTTCTCAATCCCGACAGGGTTTCACTCCCTGATATCGATATCGATTTCGATGAAGATGGCAGGGAACGCGTGCTGAAATGGGTCGTTGAAAAATTCGGGGCAGGCAGGGTCGCCCAGGTCATTACTTTCGGTAAAATGGCGCCGAAAGGGGCAATCCGGGATATAGCACGGGTAAAGCAGCTTCCGTTAAGCGAATCCGACCGCCTGGCAAAGCTGGTCTCCATGAAGCCGGGTACGACCTTTAAATCAGCTTACCTTGAATCGCCTGACCTCCTCCGGGAACGAAAAGAAGGTGAAGCGCTGATCCAGGATACCCTCAAAGGCGCCGAAAGGATAGAAGGCCAGATCCGTAATACCGGGACACATGCCTGTGGAATTATAATCGGTAAAAATGAGCTTATCGACCTTATCCCGCTTAGCATTACCAAGGAATCTGATATGCTTGCCACACAGTTCGACGGGAGCCAGATCGAAAGTGTGGGGATGCTCAAAATGGATTTTCTCGGGCTGAAGACATTATCAATTATTAAGGATACCTTATCTAATATTAAAAAATCGAAAGGGATTGAGGTTGATATTGAAAACATCCCCTTTGATGATCCTGATACATTCATGCTTTATTCCAATGGCGATACAAACGGTATTTTCCAGTTTGAGTCGGAAGGGATGAAAAAGCATCTTCGCGACCTGAAGCCCAATCGTTTCGAGGATCTGATCGCTATGAATGCCCTCTACCGGCCGGGACCAATGGAATATATACCCAATTTTATCAACCGAAAGCATGGCAGGGAAAAGATTGAATACGCCCTGCCTGAAATGGAAGAGATACTGAAAGAGACTTATGGTATTGCGGTTTACCAGGAACAGGTCATGCTCCTTTCTCAGAAGCTGGCCGGCTTTACCAAGGGCGATGCCGACGGTTTGCGAAAGGGGATGGGGAAGAAAAAGAAGGATGTGATCGACCAGCTGAAAGCTGATTTTATAAAAGGCACAAAAGCGAATGGCATCAACGAGGAAGTGGCACAGAAAATCTGGTCCGACTGGGAAGCCTTTGCAGGCTATGCTTTCAATAAATCCCATTCCACCTGTTATGCCGTGGTTTCATACCGGATGGCCTACCTGAAGGCACATTACCCGGCGGAATTCATGGCCGCAGTTTTAAGCCGCCATCTTACCGAAATTAAAAAGATCACTTTCTTTATTGATGAATGTAAACATCTCAATGTTCCCGTTCTCGGACCGGATCTCAACGAAAGCGAACTGCATTTCGTAGTAAATAAAAAAGGGGGGATCCGCTTTGGCATGGCCGCGATTAAAGGGATTGGCGAATCTGCCGTCAATGCAATTATCGAAGAGCGTGACAGCAAAGGCGCGTTCCGCAGCATTTTCGATTTTGCCAAAAGGATTAACCTGAGGGCAGTGAACAAAAGGGCGCTTGAGGCCCTGGGCAAAGCCGGTGCATTCGATGGTTTTGAAGGCATCCACCGTGCCCAGTATTTCCAGCAGGAAAATCCTGACGATCCTAATTTCCTGGAAAAAATCCTGCGTCATGCCGCACTTTACCAGGAGAAACAACTTGCTTCGCAGCATTCTCTCTTTGGCGACGACCTTACCCTCGACCTCCAGGATCCCAAAATCCCGGATTGCCCGATGTGGACGAAGCACCAGCAATTGAAATACGAAAGGGAAGTCACCGGCTTCTTTATTTCGGGCCATCCTCTCGATGAGTATAAAGCCGAAATCGATGCCTTTTGCAATGTGTCTTTCCAGGATTTAAACTCGGGGCTGAGTAAATACCAGAATAAATCGATTGCATTTGCCGGGATGATCAATTTTGCAGAGATCCGGACCTCCAAAATGGGAAGCCAGTATGCTAATTTTGAACTTGAAGATTTCACTGATTCTTACCGTCTATCCTTGTTTTCGGAAGATTTTCTGAGGTTTAAATACCTGCTGGTTGAAGATACTTATGTGCTGATTTTTGGCAGGGTAGAGGTGAACAGGAAAAATAACCGGATGGAAATCCGCGTTAAGAATATGGTTCTCCTCGCAGAGGCGATGGAGAAATTTTGTAAATCGATCAGCATGAGCATCGAACTGGAAAAACTGGATAATTCATTTATTAAACAATTGACAAAGATCGTCCGCGAAAACCCGGGCGAATGTGATTTAAAGATTAAGGTGAAAGACACCAAGGAGAACCAGGCTCTCGACTTTTATCCCCGGAAATTCAGGGTCAATCCATCAGGGCTCATCCATTCCCTGAACGGCTTTGACCAGGTGGAATTCAAATTGAACGGCTTTCATGCCGGGCAATGAAATTATGAATTGATAAGGGAAACAGGCATAATTTTTATTAATTTTGCGCACGTAAAATTTTATTAAAAACTAGTAATATGGCTTTAGAAATAACTGATGCTAACTTCCAGGAAACGGTTTTAAATTCTGCTAAACCGGTTATTGTTGACTTTTGGGCTGAATGGTGCGGACCTTGCCGCATGGTTGGACCCATCGTAGAAGAGATCGGGCGGGAAAATCCCGACACCGTGGTCATTGGGAAAGTCAATGTTGACCACAATCCCGGAATTACCGCCAAATACGGTATCCGGAACATTCCTACACTACTGTTCTTTAAAGGCGGACAGGTTGTCGATAAACAGGTCGGCGCTGTTCCGAAACAAATCATCGTCGGTAAACTTCAATCTCATTTATAGAAATTATTGATTGAGCTATTCAATCGACCATAACCGTCTTCAGCAGTTCGGTTCTTTAGAATTCCTTGCCAGGCAAGTCGTGGAAGGGTTTATCGTGGGTCTCCACAAAAGCCCCTTTCACGGCTTTTCTGTCGAATTTGCCGAGCATCGGCTCTACAACCCGGGAGAATCGATCAAGAATATCGATTGGAAGTTGTACGGCCGGACCGATAAGCTATTCAGTAAAAGATTCGAGGAAGAAACAAACCTGCGGTGCATCCTGGTGATCGATAATTCATCATCGATGTATTACCCGGTACGTGAAAAGCCCTCCATTGATAATCCCAACAAGATTACCTTTTCAATTTATGCAGCCGCAGCCCTGATGAACCTTATGCGTAAGCAAAGGGATGCTGTGGGGCTGAATATATTTTCAGATAAGGTGAGCTTTTCTTCTGCAGCTAAATCCAATTCTGTCCATTTTAAATACCTCTATTCAGAACTGGAAAAAATGCTCGAGCCCATTCCTGTGGAAACGCGGCGGGATACCGCGGCTACGCAGGCGCTTCATCATATCGCTGATAATATCCACAAACGCTCGCTGGTGGTGATCTTCTCTGATATGTTTGAAACTTCAAAAGAGAATGCTGACCTTTTTGCAGCCTTGCAGCATCTCAGGCATAATAAGCACGAAGTGGTACTTTTTCATGTTGTGGATAAAAAACAGGAGATAGATTTCGATTTCGATAACCGGCCATACAAATTTATCGACCTTGAAAGTGGACGCCAGGTCAAAGTGAACCCCCTTGAAGTTAAAGCAGAATATAACCGCTCGGTCCAGGCCTTTACCAGTGAGCTAAAGGTCAAATGCGGTCAGTACCGTATTGATTTTGTAGAAGCCGATATCAATGCGGGATTCGACCAGGTGCTTTTGCCTTATCTTTTAAAGCGTGAAAAGCTTTATTAACCCGGGATATTGATCCTGACCTGGAGCTCAATTTCATTTTGACGGTTTCCCTCAACCTCATCCCATCCAGAACCTGCATTTTTATTGGAATACCAAACAGTAGAAAATCGCAGCCACAAATCTAAAATATCGAGAGGGCTCAACCTGGCCATGATTATCCCCCGCAATCCTTTGCCATAATGCAGGAAGGAGGTGAAATCATACAAAACATCATTTTCATAGGCATAAATGCTGGTTTCAAAGTCAGGGGCCTCGAACAGGCAGGTCCTCAGCCAGAATTTAATCTTCCAGGGCTCAATCTGCCACTCTATATCCTGGAAAACCATCCAGGATGGATGAAATCCACTCATAAGCTTTACTTCGATCCGGCTTTTCAACCTGACATTATTCATCGTGGATATGCGTCCTTCAAGTCTTACGCGATATTGGGATAATGGCTCCGGATGGCAAATCCAATCAGAATTATTTGGATTCCTGACATCTTCTTCCAGGTAATGGAATGAAAGGTGCAACAGCCTGTCTTTCTGCCACCCTTTCTCAATCACCGTATTGATCTCATTTCGCCGGGATGGCGCGGTAAGATCATAACTTGCCCAGCCTGAGCGGGAATGATCCGTTGTGAATTCTACCAGCCACCTGGCTGGCAATTCGATCCTTAAGCCGGCAAAAAGGCCGCTCTCAGCAGAATTCTGGCCGGATGAGACAAATCCGGAGCCATTCCAGTTCTGGTAATTTGTTCCGAAATAGCGGTAAATCATTTGGATTTGCACACCCGCAACCGGTTGCAGTTGTAAACCCGAAATATTTGCAAAGCCGTTATCCCTGCTTCGTGAAGTTTCTGTAAAAAGGTAAATCCCGGGCAGCCAGATTGTAGCTGAAATACCGGTCACCAGGTTTACTTTCCCGGCGAGGTCAAACCGTTTATAAGCCTGGTCGCTGACTGCAATGCGGGCGTTGAACTCGTTGTAAATGGCGATCATGCCTGCTTTCAGCCATTGGTTCCGGAATACAAGTATACCCCCGGCGGTTTTTTCTGTGATCATCTTCCTGTTTTCAAGTTCCGATTCGGTCCTGTGTAGCCCTGATCTGTTGATAGAAGAAAAAGATACCGGTTTGCCGGTCAGGCTGTCTGTTATTACAGAAGTGCCATCAGCTTTAATCAGTGAGGCAAAGCCTGAGAAGGATATCCTTCCGGAACCGGCCGTAGCGGCAATCCCCCTGAAATATCCTGTTTCGCTTAGGGATGTTTGAGGTTTTACCTGGTGGGCCATCCCCGAAAGCCCGCTCCTGTTCTTTATTGCCGATTGCCCTCCTGCTAAATTTACTCCGTAGCCAAACCCCACACGGTAATTTCCAAGTATGACCGATTGAATGGGGCCGATTTTTTTGATCTGAAGATATGCGGTCATCAGATCAGGAGCCTTAAGTCTTGTAATTTCCGGAACCGAATTATAAAGAAAAGGCTCTCCCGGGTCCTTCTCTGTACGGAACCCTAATGCCAGCTTATTTCTGTATTCAAGATCGTACCGGATGGCTAACCTGGCAGGAGAGCCGCTATAAACCGCTGCTTCCGGTTCTCCTTCATTTTTGCTTTCCTTTTTATAACCAGCAGTTTTTTCTGTATGAATGGCCGTTTTAAGCACCAGGCTCTGATGGATCGACCGGTAATTGAATTTCTTTACCTCCCTGTTTTTTTTCGGGACATCAGTTGTGACCAGCGGAATGACTTTTCTGACTGTCTGAAAATCCCATCCCTCAATGAATGAAAGCTCATAGACCGATAACATTTCGCCGTACATATAACGGTACTCTTTAAGTTTATTAAGCTGGTAGAGGCTGATGATCTTATACTCAACAAGCCAATCCGCTTCATCATTGTTGATGCACAAAGGATTTTCCAGCCACTTGTCAATCACTGCGCACCATTCTTCCACTTCTGCCAGGTAATTTTCGTCGGATTCTGAGAATTCGCTGAGATAATCTTCCAGCGACAGGGAATGGCTTTCATTTTCCTGTGCAGCAATTAATAATGGATTCAACAGGATAATCAGTAAAAAGAGCCTGGCTTTCAGCCCTACGTCTCTTAACGGCCTTTTCATTTCAGATCATATTGCAGGGTGAAAACCGGGCTGAATCCAAGATATTGATGATAGGAAGAGGCCATTTCGACCAGGATGCGGTTTTGACGAAAGGCTGCGCCAAAAGCCCATGAAACAGGATATAGCCGGATTCCGCCCCGGAGATAGAATTTTTCACTGAAATTGTATTCTGTCCCAATCTTCAGGTTAGGTGGATAGTAAAGGTCCTTTTCGGCTTCAGAGTAAATAATTAGTGATGATGAATATTGATAGGAAAAGCCAAGCCGGAAAAACGAAGCCAGGTTTGCGTATTCCTGGTTTTTGAGATATACCTGGAATGGGTTGAAAGCAGTGAAAGCCAGGCTTGTCCTGGCAGAAAGCCTGATATTTGTCCCGATCTGGTAGCTGACCATATGTATTGGGACAGCCTCATTCCCTGCTTTTTGAAAGATATAGGCCAGGCTAAGCCCTGCGGAAAAATTCTCCCCGAACGGCATTCCTATGGCGAAATTCAGTCTTTGGTCTATATATGTTTGATATCCTGAATATTGGGTGAAAATTCCCAGGCAGCCCCCGTTAAACGGAATGGTGGCAGCCAGGGCATAATACCCAAGTTGTTTCATAAGGTATCGTTGCTCAAGGTTCGTAGCCAGTGATACAGCATCGTAATGCGCAAGCCCGGCAGGATTGTTAACTACTGCCCAGGCATCCTCCAGACCTGCCGAAACGCCAGCTAATGACACACTCCTGGCCCCAACAGCCGTCACCTGTCCTGTTACCGTTAAATAAGGGATCAGCATCATCCCGATTGCCCATCCCGTTTTAATCCTTGCTATGCTCATTTTTTTATAGTCTTTAGTCTTTATCCGGTTTTTCACCCAATTATACCCGGTCGATTAAGAAAAAAAATAAATTTGTTAAAAAAAAGATGAGCCCACTGATAATTGATTTCCTTAATGACTTGAAAGTCAATAATAACCGCGAATGGTTCCAGGCAAATAAAAGTCGTTACGATAAAGCTAAAATTGAATTAGAAGCTTTTATCAATAACCTGATCCCGCGTCTTCGTGAAATTGATCCCCTGATAGATTTACTGACTGCCAAGGATTGTGTCTTCAGGATTTACCGTGATGTCAGGTTTTCCACTGATAAATCGCCGTACAAAACCAATAAGGGGGCATACATAGCCCGGGGAGGCAAGAGCTCACAACTGGCAGGATATTATGTACATTTTGAACCGGGGGCTTCGATGCTTGCAGGCGGCCTTTACATGCCTCCTGCCGAAACCCTGAAAAAGGTGAGGGATGAGATTTACTACCAGGCAGATGATTTTAAAAAGATCATCAATAACCGGAAATTCGTGGATTGTTTCGGAAATATCGACGATCCGGGAAAAATGAAAAACCCGCCTAAAGGGTACCCAAAAGATTTTGCTGATATTGACCTTCTTAAATACAGAAATTATGCAGTCATGCATTCGGTTACTGACGAGGTCGTCGCAAAGGATGATTACATTGAATATTCCCTGGCTGTTTTCAAGCTTTTATACCCGTTAAATTCATGGTTTAACCGGATTCTGATTTAAAACGACCGTTAACTGATTCACACTTCCCATGAATATGCAATTTGAAGTACTTTTATCACGGATTAATTGGTTAATTATTTCCTACTTCAGAGGCTTTTGAAGATTTGGTTAAATTGGTTTACTTTACTTCAAAAGTCCTTTCTCACCTCAAACTAGTAAGACTTGGCAAAAGCAGCCCCGACTCCGTCGGGGTTGTTTTATTATGGTAAGTGGGTAATTTTGAGTTGAATCGTAAGGTTTACGCCATCAGTGCTGCCATTTCTTTTTGCATCTTTTCCGCTTCTTCCCTGGCTTTTTCTGCAAAATCTTCTTTGCTGGAGGCGAAAATGATACTGCGCGAGGCATTGACAAGCAGCCCGATCTCACGGGTCATGCCATAACGGGCCACCTCCTGCAGACTTCCACCCTGGGCACCAACACCGGGAACCAACAGGAAATGATCGGGGATGATCTTGCGGATTGTTTCAAGTTGCTGTGCCTGTGTAGCCCCAACAACATACATCATATTTTCAGGCGTGCCCCATTTGCTTGAGGTGCGCAGGACATGTTCAAAAATCCGGGAACCACCCGATTCCAGGTACTGGAAATCATTTGCCCCTTTGTTAGAAGTCAGCGCTAATAAAATTGCCCATTTTCCGGGGTAGGCCAGGAAAGGCTGAACAGAATCCGAACCCATATAGGGTGCTATCGTGATGGCATCAACGTCAAGGATTTCAAAAAACGCCCTGGCGTACTGCGTTGACGTATTGCCGATGTCTCCGCGCTTGGCGTCAGCAATGAGAAAAGCATGGTCTTTCTTAAGATGCAGGTAGGAGAGGGTCTTTTCAAGGCTGATCCACCCCTTCAGGCCCGAGCTTTCGTAAAATGCCAGGTTTGGCTTATATGCCACGGCAAAATCAATCGTTGCATCGATGATCTGCTTGTTGAACTCAAAAACAGGATCCTCTTCCCTGAGCAAATGTGGAGGGAGCTTGCTCAGCTCCGAATCAAGCCCGACACAAAGAAATGATTTTTTTTTCCTGATGATGCTTATGAGTTCCTGACGTGTCATAAGAGTAATGTTTAATGTTTAATGTTTAATTCTTAATTCTTAATGATTGAATTCTTTAATT
This sequence comes from uncultured Bacteroidales bacterium, assembly GCA_964371595.1. GTDB lineage: Bacteria > Bacteroidota > Bacteroidia > Bacteroidales > JAGOPY01 > JAGOPY01. The sequence goes on from CAYJNJ010000026.1 coordinate 28,786, forward strand.
AACCACTGACTGCCGACCGCTGACCGCTGACTGCCGACCGCTGACCACTCAAAATTCCGCTTTCAGCCTCTCTGCATTCTCAGCAAGCTGAAGCTGGTCGATTAGTTCCTGGATGCCCCCATTGGTGATCTCCACCAGATTGTACAATGTCAGCCCGATCCGGTGGTCTGTCACCCTCCCCTGAGGGTAATTATACGTCCTGATCTTCGCCGACCTGTCGCCGGTGGAAACCATCGTTTTACGCCTGCCTGAGATTTCATCAAGGTACTTTTTGTACTCCATCTCGTAGATACGGGTCCGCAAAACGGTCATGGCTTTTTCAAAATTTTTGATCTGCGACTTCTGGTCCTGGCAACTAACGACAATACCTGTTGGAATATGGGTCAACCGGATGGCAGAATAAGTCGTGTTAACCGATTGTCCGCCAGGTCCTGAGGAGCAGAAAGTATCTTTCCGGATATCGCTATCCTTAACGTCCACATCGAATTCATCAGCTTCCGGAAGAATCACGACAGATGCCGCGGAGGTATGGACACGTCCCTGGGTTTCGGTTTTCGGGACACGCTGCACACGGTGCACCCCGGATTCATATTTCATCTGGCCGTAAACCCCTTCTCCTATAATGTCGAAAATGACTTCCTTGTATCCGCCAACTGTGCCTTCCGTGGCGCTGACCGACTCTACTTTCCAACCCTTGGTCTCACAGAATTTAAGGTACATACGGTAAAGGTCGCCGGCAAAAATACTTGCCTCATCGCCACCTGTCCCGGCCCTGATTTCGATAACAGCATTCTTGCGGTCCTGCGGATCTTCTGGGATCAGCATCAGGCGGATACTTTCTTCCATTTGTTCCCGCTGGCTGGTGAGTTCTGTCAGTTCTTCCTTTGCATAAGCACGCAGCTCTTCATCCTTTTCCTTTTCAAGGATTTCTTTAGCTGCGTCAAGAGATGACATCACATTCCGGTAATTCTTGTAAGCAGCCACAATGGGTTGCAGCTCCTTGTAATCCTTGCTGAGCTGGATATACCGCTTCATGTCGCTCATAGCATCAGGATCGGTGATCTGCTTTTCGAGATCAAGGTATTTTTTGTGGATTTCCTCTAATTTTCCGAGCATAATTGGTTTGTAAACGCTTGCAAAGGTAGGAAGAAAATCCGGATGGACCTGATTAATACAGGTAATCCTCGCCCTCATGGCGAATGACAAGTGATTTCTCCCGGGCAGCTTCACAATGCCCTATGATACGGGCATCAACATTATATGCTTTTGAAATGCCGATGATGTCTTCTGCAAATTTTTCCGGCAGATAGATCTCCATTCTGTGCCCCATGTTAAATACCTTGAACATTTCCTGCAAGGGTGTGCCGGAATGCTTCCGGATCAGTTCGAACAATGGCGGGATGGGAAAGAGGTTGTCTTTAATGATTTTTATTTTATCAACGAAATGAAGCACTTTAGTCTGCCCGCCGCCGCTGCAATGCACAAGTCCATGGATGTTTTCCCTGTGCTTGTCCAGGATGTCCTTTATAACCGGGGCATAGGTACGGGTAGGGGACAGGATCAGTTTACCTGCATCGATGCCCGTGACACCCGACTCATCGGTAAGCCTGAACGGCCCGGTATAAGCCAGGCTCAAAGGCATGTCAGGATCAAGGCTTTCCGGATATTTTTCGCGGTAAATATTATTGAGGAGATCGTGCCGCGCCGATGTCAGCCCATTGCTTCCCATTCCACCGTTGTAAGTATCCTCATATGAGGCCTGCCCATAGGAAGATAATCCAACGATAACATCCCCGGCAGCGATCCGGTCGTTGGAGATAATGTCTTTACGGGGCATTCTTGCCGTTACTGTAGAATCGACAATAATGGTCCTGACGAGATCGCCGACATCTGCCGTTTCCCCGCCGGTCGAAAAAATATCAATTCCGTAAGCCCTCATTTTTGCCAGGAACTCTTCTGTGCCCTCAATGATGGCACTTACCACCTCTCCCGGTACGAGGTTCTTATTCCTGCCAATGGTTGACGAAAGCAGGATCGGGCCTGTAGAACCGACACAAAGCAGGTCATCCAGGTTCATAACAACTGCGTCCTGTGCAATGCCTTTCCAGACAGATAAATCCCTGGTTTCTTTCCAGTAAATATAGGCCAGCGACGATTTTGTCCCGGCTCCGTCTGCATGCATAATGTTGCAATAAGCGGGGTCCCCGCCGGTAAGATCGGGCACTATCTTGCAGAAAGCTTTCGGAAATATCCCTTTATCAACATTTTTAATGGCAGCATGAACATCTTCCTTGGAAGCTGAAACACCCCGGAGAGAATATTTAAGCTCGTCAGCCATTATTTCTTTTTCCTGAAAATGATCTGTTGCTGGGAATTGTCGATGGTGTACTCCCCGTAGCTGGACAGTACGGAGTTGCCGATGATCAGCGGATATCCAAGATTGGTATTTACCATGAATTCCACGTTGTTTACCGTCACATTGGCAATGGTAAGTTCCTTGATGACAAGGATAGCCCTGTTGGCAATGGTCCCGTTTGCAAGCACTTCATCGGGGTCGCCTTTGAAATCAAGCTTGCCGATGGCCCTGTTTGCTAACAGCCTCATCGCTTCATCTACCGAAATCTGGGGTACCAGCTTGGAATCGAAAGTGAACTGGACAGTATACCCGTTTATGATGCAGGGTGCCTGGATAAAGCCGGTCTTAGGCGCCAGGGTGTATTTCAGGATATTATCATCAGGATTGATCAGGATCTCGACCGTTTTGCCCAGTTCAACATTCTTGGGTTTAGGAACGAAATCTTTGCTGATCACACGGAATTCGGAACGCCTGTTCAACTGGTGGGCAGCCTCCTTTTGAGGGGTTGTAGGCAGGGAATCGATATAAGATTCTGTCAGGACCGTACCCATTGGGAAAAGGAACCCGTCGCGGGTGATATCTTTCAGCAACAGCCTGGGTACACGTTCCCCGTAACCTTTGGCAATAAGCCGGTCAGGATCTATTCCGCGTTCAATGACATAATCTACGACCGATTGGGCCCTGCGCTGGGAAAGGACATCATTTTTCTCATCGGTATCACGGGCATCTGTATGGGAGGCAAGTTCAATAATTAGAGTGGGATTCTCATCCAGGGTGGTGATCAGCCCCTGCAATGAGTCCTGGTATTGTGGTTTCAGGTCCCATTTTGCCAGATCATAAAGAATTTCCGGCAATATAATAGGCTCTTCCGGGATAGGTTCGAGTATAAAATCACGAGTCAGGTCTTTGCTCTTTTCATACCCTACGGTTGTCACCCGGCCGCTGGAATTAAAATAATTGTCTTTTGAAACGGTGATCTCATAAGTGGTATTCGGCATGATCTGACTTTTCCCAAACATGTAAACCCCATTATCTGCAGTACGGGCAGTCATTGAGATGCCATCCGATCCGACAATATCCACCCTGGCGCCGGGGATGACCTGTAAGGTGCGGTCATCGGTAACTTTGCCGCTGAGCGTAAATGCAACAGGAGGAATGATGAATGAGTAAATGTCTTCCCTTGATTTTCTTCCGCTGCGGTTTGAGGAAAAATAGCCCTGCTCCCCCTGGGGATTGAAAATAATGGCGAAATCGTCGGCTTCAGAATTGATAGGGATGCCCAGGTTCACGGGTGCAGACCACATCCTGGCCGTATCAGGGACGGTGTAAAATATATCAAGTCCGCCGAGGCCGGGATGGCTATCGGATGCAAAATAAAGCAGTGTATCGGCCCTCAGGAATGGGAACAGCTCATCTCCGGGGGTGTTGACAATGGGCCCGAGGTTGTAAGGGCGGCCAAAAGGTGCATTGATGCTTTCCCTGAATGCCACCCAGATATCATGACCACCCAGGCCACCGGGCCGGTTGGATGAAAAGTAAATAACCATCTCATCCGCGCTGATGGTGGGATGTCCAACGGCTTCTGATGAATCCAGTCCCAGTTCAACTAACTCCGGGGTGCTCCAGATCCTGCCGGTACGCTTTGAAGTATAGATCTGGCAGCCGTTTTTTGTACCATCTACATTCGGACAGCGTGTAAAATAAAGGGTGGTAAAATCCCGTGTCATTGCCGGGGCCCCTTCATTGGCTTCCGTATTCACACCCCCTTCTTCCTGTTCATCCACTAAAACAGGCACACTCCAGGCATCTTTAACGTCTTTTCTTGCAGTGAACAGGCAACTGAACCCCTGGTTCGTCCATTCGTCCACATCTTTTCCTAAACTGGCTTCGCGGGTAGAAGTAAAAATGAGGGCAGTATAAGAATCGTTAGAGTATGCAGGGGCAAAATCAGCTTCACGAGAATTGAGCCCCTTTTCTTCGGATACCTGGTATTTGGATTCGTACTCCTGCCAGGTCGGGATCCTTTCACATGACTGGATACCATACTTGCCCCTGGGATCTTCAGGGACTTTCTTCTCGTATAACTCGTAATGGATCCTGGCTTCTTCAAGGTTTCCGTCAGCTTTCTGGGTATTTGCATAATGGAGCAAAATGATAGGCTCCTTGCTGTCGTAACCGTTCTTGATCAGCCTTTTATATTGAATATCGGCCCGTTTTAAATCCCCCATATTACGATAGCACTCTGCAATCTGGAAGGAGATCCGGTCCCTTTCCGTCGGGTTTTTCTTAACCTTGGTATACGCCTTCTGGTACTTTTCCACTGCAATGGAATAGCGTTCATCTGCAAAAGCATCATCAGCACTGCGGATAAACGCACGTTTCTGCCCTGCAGCCTGGTTCCAGGCAACACAGCTTATTATGATCAGGATCAGTATGCGTGATAAATTTTTCATGCTTGTTAAGTGCCTAAATCTACATCCTTACTTAACGTATAAACGCTGATATTATTTGCAAACTACAGTTTTAACCTGAAACTTCCTCCGGTGGTACCTTTCCTTTAGTTTCAGGTCCAGTCGGCTTGTTGATATTGTCTTTCAAAGGATTTGCCACATCTTCAAAGTCCCGCTTGATCTCATCCGCCGCCTGTTTGATATCTTTGTAAGGCGATCCTTCGACATTCAGGTCATTTTCAACTTTGCGCGTTTCTTTTGAGATCTCTCTTTTAATCTCATCGGAAGCCCTTCGGATCTCATTCATGCCTCGTCCTATCTTCCTGGCGATTTCCGGGATCTTGCTCGGTCCAAATACAATAAATGCTGCCAGCAGGATGACCATTAGCTCACCTGCACTGATATCAAAAAAAAGTAATACTGCCGGCATAAGGCCTATATTGGAAGACATGCAAAAATAATAAAAAAAGGCTGGCCTGCCTTAAATTTTCATTTCCCGGCAAACCAGCCTTCTAAGGCTAATATTGAAATTATTTTGTGGCTTTGACCTTGGGCTCCTTTTTGGATTTTCTCATCATCAGGTCATATGCGATTGGAGTTGCAACGAAGACTGAAGAATAGGTTCCAAAGAAGATACCAAATAAAAGGGCGAAAGTGAACCCTCTGACGATTTCACCACCGAAAATGAACATGGCAATCAATACAATAAGGGTGGTCCCCGAGGTATTAACTGTTCGTGAAAGAGTGCTGTTCAGCGCCTCATTGACATTCGTTTTATAATCCCTTTTCGGGTGAAGGGTTACATATTCCCTGATCCTGTCAAAGATGATAACCGTATCATTGATGGAATAACCGATAATGGTCAGGATCGCGGCGATCAGCGCCTGGTCGGCTTCCATGCTGAATGGCATAATACTGTAAAGTAACGAGAATATCCCAAGAGTAATGAAGGCATCATGGAATAATGAAACGAGGCCGCCAAATCCATACTGCCACTTTTTAAACCGGATGGCAATATAAATGAAGATTACAATAAGGGCAAATATAATGGCCATGAACGCTTTGTTACGGATATCGTCGGCGATGGTTGGACCTACTTTCTGTGAACTGCGGATACCGAGCAGCTTACCACTTTCAGTAACATCAGTCGTGAAGTCCTGGTAGGAGAATTCCGGGCTGGCATAGAATGGCTTTAGTCCTGTAAAAAGTTTATGCTGAAGAATTGAATCCACCTCAACACCTTCATTATCAATCAGGTATTTTGTGGTAACCTTTACCTGGGTATTTGGACCAAATGTTTTAACTTCAGGCGCATTGCCCTCAAATTGAGCCGTAAGGGCCTGGCGGACGTCCGTTGTCTTAACCTCCTGGTCGAACCTGATCACAAATGTCCTTCCTCCTGTAAAGTCAACTCCCTGGTCAAGGCCTCTTGTGAATAATGAAATTAAGCCAATGACCGACAGCGTAATAGAGAAAATATATGCATATTTTCTCAGGCCAAGGAAATCAATTTTGGTGCCTTGTAGAAAGTTTCGTGTCATTGGAAAATCGAAAGTGATTTTCTTGTTATTATCGAGAAGGTTGGTAAAGACTATCCTCGAAATGAAGATGGCAGTGAATAAAGAGCTGAGGATACCGATGATAAGAGTGGTGGCAAAACCCTGTACCGGACCGGTACCGAAGATGTAAAGGACGACTGCGGTGAGCAGTGTCGTTACGTTACCGTCGATAATTGCAGAATAAGCCGCCTTGTAACCATCAGTAATGGCAAGTCGCATTCCTTTACCAGCCCTCATTTCTTCCTTGATACGTTCGTAGATAATTACGTTGGCATCAACCGCCATACCTAGTGTAAGTACGATACCGGCAATGCCGGGAAGTGTAAGGACAGCGCCAAGTGATGCCAGCACCCCGAAGATGAAAAAGATATTCACAATGAGTGCAAGGTCAGCAACCCAGCCGGCCCTTGCATAGAAGAATAGCATATAGGCGAGCACAAGGATGAAAGCGATCACAAACGACCAGAGACCGGCATTAATGGCTTCCTGGCCAAGTGAAGGACCGACTACGGCTTCTTCAACAATCCTCGCCGAAGCGGGCAGTTTACCGGCTTTCAGAATATTAGCAAGGTCCTGAGCTTCTTCAAGGGTCATGTCGCCGCCGCTGATGGATGACATCCCGTTGGGGATTTCGTTTCGGACGCTCGGGAATGAATAAACATGGTCATCAAGTACAATAGCGATCTGTTTTCCAACATTTTCGCCTGTTAATCTCTTCCAGACCCTTGCGCCTTCACTGTTCATTGAAAGGCTAACTTCAACCTGTCCTGATTGGTCATAATCCTGCCGTGCATCAACGATTACTTCTCCACCAAGGGCGGAAGTAATATTATCACGGGAGGTGACTTTAAGTGCAACCAGTTCCAGCCTGTCGGGGTCCTGTGAACGCGGTTTGACTGTCCACACCAGCTTTAGGTTCCTGGGAAAGACATTATCAACCTTTTTAAGCATGGCATTCACCGTGGCTGTGTCTTTAATGTAAGCAAAACCAACGGTTGCGCTCTCTGCGGGATAATAATTTCCATCTTCACCAGGGAAGAAAGCAGGAATAAGGTAGGCATTCAGCGGGTTTTCCTTTGCATACTCTTCAAATGACCTGTCATTCGGATCTGTCTTTGAAGTATCGCTTTCAATTTTATCGAGGAGTGAAGATTCACCTGCAGTTTCTTCAGTGGTCTCTAATTCGCCGCTTTCGGCAGCACCGGTTTTTGTTGTATCGCCTGTTGCGGCTTCACCGGTAATGGTTTCTGTTCCAACAACGGTAACAAGACGTTTATTGGCTTCAGCAAAATAATTATAGATTTCTGAATAATTATAAGTTTCCCAGAATTCGAGCTTGGCGGTTCCCTGCAGGAGCTTGCGGACACGGGCTGGATCCTTTATGCCGGGAAGTTCAACGAGGATACGTCCTGTTCCGGCAAGTTTCTGAACATTGGGCTGGGTCACGCCAAAACGGTCGATACGTGTTCTAAGGATATTAAAAGTCATATCAAATGCACCCTCGGTTTCTTTCCGCAGTACATCGAGAACTTCTTCGTTAGTGGAATTATAGCTGATCTTGTCTTTAAATTCGACGGTATTGAAGATGGAAGCCAGTTTGGCATTCGGGTCAACTTCGCTGAATGCTTCACCAAACAGGGTCACGAAATCACGCTGGCTCGACTTCTGTTTGTTGTAAGCACTCTGCATGGCCTGCTGGAAAATCGGGTTAACGGAGTTTGGCCCAGCAAGAGCCCTGACGATTTCGCCGATGGAAACTTCCAGCACAACATTCATCCCCCCCCTGAGGTCCAGTCCGAGGTTGATCTCGCGTTCTTTAACTTCCTGGTACGTATATTTCCTGACAAGGATATTGTATACAACCTGATTCGACATGGAATCCTTGTAATATTCTTCGCGTACCCTTGCTAGTGAGTCTAAATAGAAATTTTTCAGCACCTGGTCACCACCTGAAAGATCTTCAGCTTTCCTTACGGCATCCTGATTGGTCGCATAATCCCGGGCTTTACGCTCGGTATTCGTACTGAAAAAAGTGAATGATAACTGGAAAAGACAAACTAATGCAAATGCAATCGCAAATACCTTAATAGCTCCCTTACTTTGCATGTTTTCAGAATTTTAGGATTTTTTTATGTATTTTTTGGAGGGTGCAAAATTAGTATAATATTTCAATTTACCCAAGGCGGGGTGATTTTTTATCATCGAAAGTTGAAAATAGAAGGGGGGAACTTGAAAAATGAAATTGGAAATTATGATTAATTGAGGGTATGCTCTGCTAATCACAAAATATTATCGATGTAAAGCACAGAAAATCAGAAGCATAAAAATCCGCATCACTTACATTAAAAAAATATACAAGATTCATGTCATTCGGATACTAATAAATATCTCTGCAAAATCAATTTATATTACCTTTGTGTCCCTTAATCATTTTTAAGCCAATACCAATGAAAGTTAAGTACCTGGATCTTATTGAACAAACTTTTGACTTCCCGACAAGTGAGTTTGAAGTCATTGATAATGAACTTTATTTTCATAAAATTCCGTTAATGGATATAATAAAGCAATATGGGACCCCTTTAAAAATCAGTTATCTGCCCAGGATAAGCGAGCAGATCCAGAAAGCGAAGAGATGGTTCAATGTTGCAATGGCCAAAGCGGATTACGAGGGTAACTACACCTATTGTTACTGCACGAAGTCTTCGCATTTCTCATTTGTTCTTGAAGAAGCGATGAAGAATGATATCCACCTGGAAACTTCTTCAGCATTTGATATTCATATTGTGGAACAATTGCTTGAAGAGGGTAAACTGGATAAGGATACCTTTATTATTTGCAATGGTTTCAAGCGCCCTCAATACATCGAGAATATTATTAATCTTGTTAACAGGGGTTTTGAAAACACTATTCCGGTCCTTGACAATATTTTCGAGCTGGATAAATTTTCAAAAGGGATGCGGAAAAAGGTCAAACTGGGTATACGGATCGCATCCGAGGAAGAGCCTAAATTTGAATTTTATACTTCCAGGCTTGGGATACGCTATAACGATATCATCCCGTATTACCAGGAAAAGATCCAGAATAACAACAAGTTTGTGCTGAAAATGCTGCATTTCTTCATCAATACCGGGATCCGTGATTCGGCTTATTACTGGAATGAATTAACCAAGTGTGTGAATATTTACTGTGACCTTAAAAAAATATGCCCGGAGCTTGATTCATTGAATATAGGGGGCGGTTTTCCTGTAAAAAACTCATTGTCTTTTGATTATGATTATGAATACATGGCGGAAGAGATCATTGCACAGATCAAGAGCATCTGTAACCAGAATAATGTAAAAGAGCCTAACATTTTTACGGAGTTTGGTTCATTTACAGTAGGGGAAAGCGGTGCTGTGCTATATTCGATCATTGATCAGAAAAGGCAGAACGACCGTGAGAACTGGAACATGATTGACAGCTCTTTCATGACTACGCTTCCGGATACCTGGGCGTTAAACCAGCGGTTTATCCTGCTTGCAGTGAATAACTGGGATACCGAATACGAAAGGGTGTTTCTTGGAGGCCTGACCTGCGACAGCATGGACTATTACAACTCAGAAGCGCATTCCAATGCCATTTTCTTACCCAAGCTAAGGCCCGGCACACCTCAATATATAGGATTGTTTCATACAGGTGCCTACCAGGAATCCATCGGGGGCTATGGCGGCATCCAGCATTGCCTGATCCCGGCGCCAAAGCATATCATTATTGACCGTGAGCCGGATGGTGAATATTATACCAAGCTGTTTGCCAAGGAGCAAAGTTATAAATCGATGTTAAAAATCCTTGGTTACTGATTTCGCCAAAAAAAAGTCTTATATTAGTCACACATTTCAAATAATTCTTAACGCATGAATTTTGGAGGTATACCGCCCATCTATTCGTCTTATGACAGCAGCCCGATCGTGATCCTTCCGGTACCTTTCGATGCTACCAGCACATGGGTCAAAGGGGCCGACAAAGGCCCGGAAGCCATCCTGGAAGCTTCGGCCAATATGGAACTTTATGATATCGATACCGATTCGGAAGTATATCTTAAAGGTATATATACAGCCGAGCCGACAGTTGAAAAATCATCACCCGAAATAATGGCAGTGGAAGTCAAAGGGAAGGTTAAAAAATTCCTCGACGATGGTAAATTCGTTGTTACACTCGGAGGGGAGCACTCTGTTACCATTGGCGTTATACAGGCATTTGCCGAAAAGATCCCTGGCTTATCAATCCTGCAAATCGACGCGCATACCGATCTCAGGCCGGAATATGAAGGGTCGCGCTTTAACCATGCCTGTGTTATGGCCCGTGCCAGGGAGCTATGCCCGATCGTCCAGGTAGGGATTCGGAGTATGGATATAATTGAGAAGCCTTTCATCTCCAAAGACAGGATTTTCTATGCCAGAGATATTGTCGGGGCTAATTGGGAATGGATGGATAAAGTCATTGAAAAGCTTGATAATCATGTCTATCTTACTATCGACCTGGATGGATTTGATCCTTCCGTCTTACCTGCAACCGGGACCCCGGAACCAGGCGGGCTCACATACTACGATGTAATTACACTGGTAAAGAAGCTGATCGATACTAAGAAACTTGTTGGCTTTGATGTAGTTGAACTTTGTCCGAATGAAAATAACAAAGCTTCCGATTTCCTGGCAACTAAACTGATCTACCAGATATTGAGTTACCAGTTCAGCAGTGATGAATAAGTTTTTGATTGAAGAAATAAAATAAATGTAATTCACCCGGGTGGCATATTTATTATTCATTTAGATACTCCGGATTAAAAAATCAAGTTTATGGAAAAAAAAGACCTTCTTAAGCAAATAATAGAGCATGTCGATATTAAATCATTCGATTCTGCCCCAATTATCGATTCCATGCGCAATATGTCGTTCACTTCGCGGGAAACTGCAAATGCGGCAGATATACTTCAGCGCATGATCAAGGATAAGGAGTGTTCCATTATTCTGACCCTTGCCGGGAGCACCAGCGCCGGCGGCTGCATGCAGGTTTATGTCGATATGGTAAAAAACAATATGATCGATGCAATTGTCGCCACAGGCGCATCGATCGTGGATATGGATTTCTTTGAGGCCCTGGGTTTTAAACATTACAGGGGCACCCCTTACATTGACGATAGTATGCTCCGTAATAATTATATTGACAGGATTTATGATACCTACATTGATGAGGAAGAACTTCAGAACTGTGACAATACAGTAAGGATCATTGCCGATTCACTTGAGCCGAGGCCCTATTCATCCCGTGAATTCATCAAGGAAATGGGTAAATACCTTACTACCCATTCGGTTAAGAAAGATTCCCTTGTCCAGGTCTGTTATGAGCATGATGTACCGATCTTCTGCCCTGCCTTTTCCGACAGCAGTGCCGGGTTTGGACTTGTCAAGCACCAGTGGGAGCATCCTGATAAATATGTCAGTATTGATTCAGTACGGGATTTCCTTGAACTAACCCAAATTAAAATGGTGGCAGAAACCACAGGATTATTTATGATCGGAGGGGGAGTGCCTAAGAATTTTGCCCAGGATACCGTGATCTGTGCCGAAATCCTTGGCAAAGACGTTCCGATGCATAAATATGCTGTCCAGATTACCGTTGCCGATGTTCGCGACGGGGCATGTTCGAGTTCTACCCTGAAAGAGGCATCATCATGGGGAAAAGTAGATACAGTTTACGAACAGATGGTCTATGCCGAAGCAACATCGGTGTTGCCGCTTATTGTAAGCTATGCATACCACAGGGGTGACTGGAAGAACAGGAAAAAATACCGCTGGAGCCAGCTATATAAATAATTGGATCTTTATTTAGGCCTGTAAGTCAGCCATTTCCACAATTCTTTATAACTAACCTTTTTGCCGTACATCAATATCCCGGTGCGGTAAATTTTTGCCGCAATCCAGGTCGTGCCAAGGAACCCTATAATCAGCAGGATCATCGAGGGGAGCAGGTCAGTATAAATGTTCACCCCGAACGGGACCCTGATCATCATGATGATTGGAGAGGTGAGCGGGATCAGTGAAAGCCAGTATGCGACACTGCCATCGGGGTTGTTAAGTACAAACGACAGCCCAATGATGATGGCGAATATCAGCGGTAAAGTAACCGGCAGCATGAACTGCTGTGTATCTGCCTCATTATCAACTGCTGCACCAATTGCGGCAAAAAGTGCGGCATAAAGCAAATATCCACCTATAAAAAAGAAAATGAATGTAAAAATGATCACCCCGTAATTAATAGAGAAAAACACATCAAGGATCTGGCCGATATTTTCGTCTGATCCAAGTGCTTCAATCCCCTTTTGTGTGTCGGGCATCCCCATTGCATCTGAAGGGAACATTTGTCCGGGGTTCGCAATTGTTTGCTCTCCCATCTTGTATTTATCGATCTGGTCGGAATAAATAGCAGTAAAAGCCGTAACTATAGTGAGGGTAAGCACCACCCAGAGCAGGAACTGTGTCAGCCCTACCATGGCAATGCCTACGATCTTGCCCAGCATAAGCTGGATCGGTTTTACGGAAGAAACGATGACCTCGATGATGCGGCTGGTCTTTTCTTCAATCACGCCCCTCATCACCTGCGAGCCATACATGAAAATAAAGAAATATATCAGCATACCTCCAATGAATCCCAGTGCCCAGCTGATCTCGGTATATGACTTTTTATTTGTCTCAATATCTTCAACCACCAGGTTGATATTCGATTTTACGGATTCCAGCATATTTTCGTCGATACCATAAACATCCTGGAGTTTTTTGCTTTCAAGGATCTTGTTGGCCGATTCCTGGAGATACATTTTCAGGCTGAGCCCCGGTTTCTTGAAAGTATAAAGATAAAAGGCAATAGGTGTACTATAGGGGGATTTCGGGATGTGCAGAATGGCAAAGCTTTCACTTTTGGCCAGGTTTTCTTTGGCTGTTTGCAGGTCATCGACAATGTACAGGAACTTGGTATCGGCGGTTTCCTTGAATTCTTCAAAGAACAGGCCTGTTTCATCAAGCACTTCGATGGTTTTAACTCCATCTGATTGTGTGGCAAGCAATAAAGGAACGATCCAGACGGAAGCCATCAGCAACGGCCCCAGGAAGGTCATGATCACAAAGGATTTTTTCCTTACCCTCGTCAGGTATTCCCGTTGAATAATAAGCCAGATTTTTTTCATTTATCGGAAGCGTTAACGGTAGCGATAAAAATGTCGTTCATGGTTGGCAGGACTTCACGGAATGCATGGACTTCACCCTGGCTGATCAGCCGGGAAAGAAGCTCATTCTGCCGGTGTTTAACCGATCCCTGGATTTTAATAAGACTGTGGCTGCCCGATTCCGTTGTTTCGATCACATTGCAGGTGTCGGGCAAACTTAGGCTAATGGATTTAATTCCTGAAATCTCAACTTCATAAGTTTCAGTCCCATGACCTTTCCTGATATCCATCACATTACCTTCCAGGATTTTACGGGAGCGGTTGATGAGGGCTATATTATCACAAAGTTCTTCAACAGAAGACATGCTATGGGTAGAAAAAATGATTGTGGAGCCATTATCGCGCAACCTCAGGATTTCCTGTTTCAGGAGGTTGACGTTGATCGGATCGAATCCGCTGAATGGCTCATCGAAAATAAGCAACCTGGGTTCATGCAAAACGGTGATGATAAACTGTACTTTTTGCTGCATCCCTTTGGAGAGTTCCTCCACTTTCTTATTCCACCATGCACCGATATCGAATTTTTCAAACCACAGTTTCAGTGCATTCATGGCGTCATGCCTGCTCATACCTTTAAGCTGGGCAAGGTACAGCGCCTGTTCGCCCACTTTCATTTTTTTATACAGGCCCCTTTCTTCAGGAAGGTAACCTATCTGGTCGATATCATTTTCCTGCATGTTCCGGCCGGAAAAGTAAATCTGCCCCTGGTCAGGAGCAGTAATCATGTTAACGATACGGATAAGTGTGGTTTTCCCGGCTCCATTCGGTCCTAACAGGCCGTAAATGCTTTTTTCGGGTACAGACATACTCACTCCATCCAGGGCGGTATGACCGGCAAAGCGTTTGGTGACGTTTTCAACTTGGATCAGGTTCACTGGAATATGTCTTTCATTCTGTCAAAAAATCCTTTATCTTTTTTGGAAGGGTGCGGCTTGAAATTTTCTGAAATGCGAAACTTTTCGAGGATTTGCGCCTCTTCCCGGCTAAGGTCCCTGGGTGTCCATACACTGAGGTTGACAAGGATATCACCCCGGCCATAGCCGTTCAGATCGGGCAATCCCTTTCCTTTCAGCCTGAGGATCTTGCCGCTTTGAGTCCCTGCTTCAATTTTAATCCTTGCTTTGCCATCAAGGGTAGGGATCTCAATATTGGTTCCCAGCGCCGCATCGGGTATGCTGATGAAATGCTCGTAAATCAGGTTGTTTCCGTCACGCGTAAAATCTTCGTGCTCATGTTCCTCCACGAGGATAAGCAGGTCACCGGCGATACCATCCCTGGCAGCCGCGTTACCTTTACCGCTCATGGAAAGTTGCATACCGTCGGCAACCCCTGCGGGGATACGGACTGATATCACTTCTTCCCCTTTAACTATGCCGTTGCCAAAGCATTTGTTGCACTTGGTGCCGATCACTGTGCCTTCACCGTCACAGGTAGGGCAGGTGGAGGTGGTTTGCATCTGTCCAAGGAATGTACTGGTAACATGGGTGACCTGGCCACGGCCATGGCAGGTATGGCAGGTGCTCATCGAAGCGCCTTTTTCAGCGCCGGTACCATTACAAGCCTCACACGGAACATATTTGCTGACTTTTATCTTTTTCTCGACGCCACTGGCAATTTCTTCCAATGTCAGTTTGACTTTCACACGCAGGTTAGTTCCGCGGTTCACACGCCGCCTGCCTGTCCTTCCGCGGGTGTTAAAACCAAACTGGTCGCCGAAAGCGCCACCAAAGGCATCCCCGAAAATATCGCCGAAGTGGGAGAAAATATCATCCATGCTCATGCCGGCCCCGCCTCCTGGCATTCCTTTTACCCCGTCATGGCCGTAGCGGTCGTAGCGGGCTTTTTTGTCTGCATCGCTCAGGATTTCATAAGCTTCGGCTGCTTCTTTAAATTTGCCTTCTGAGGAAGGGTCGTTCGGGTTCTTATCCGGATGGAATTTCAACGCCATTTTCCGGTAGGCCTTCTTGATCTCTTCAGGAGAAGCAGTACGGGGAATTTCCAGGATTTCGTAATAGTCTCGTTTTGCCATCTTGTTTGTGGTTCTCCGGTGGGTAAATCCGCCCGTTTTAATTTCCTACAACAACTTTAGAATACCTGATCACTTTTCCATTCAGCTTATACCCCTTTTCAATCTCATCAACTACTTTTCCTTTCAGGTCATCCGATGGAGCCGGAATATTGGTAATTGCATCATGAAAATCGACATCGAACTCTTCACCCATCGAAGATATTGCTTCCAGCCCCTTTTGCACGAGAAGGCTTTTGAATTTCTGGTATATCAGTTGCAGCCCTTCTTTCGGGATCATTTCAAGGTTGTCGCCAGTTTTAATGGAAGATGCAAGCGCCCTTTCAAGGTCATCTAAAACCGGTAGAAGTGACAGGATCATTTCCTCACCGGCATTTTTACTCATTTCGATCCGCTCCTTCTGCGTGCGCTTCCGGTAATTGTCAAATTCCGAATAGATTCGCAGGTATTTGTCATTCATTTCATCATACCTGGCCTGCCATTGCTGGTTCAGTTCCTGCGACTGATCATTTTTTTTCTTTTTATCTTTCTTGTTAGATGCCGTCTCCCTGCTGTCAGGGGTTGAGTCATGATCTCCTCTGTCTATATTCTTTTCTTCGTTGCTCATCATGTGGATTTTTCCTGGTAGGCGCAAAAATAGTCAAACTTAGCTGACGCCTAGCAAATAATTTGCCAGCGAATCGGAAAGGACAATTTGGCAGACTAATCCAAATGGACTAATTCCTACTTTTGGGTGATCAAACCGGGGTGCATTATGATTATCCGAAATTCATTATTCGTCTTACTGCTGATGCTCATCAGCAATGTAGTATCAGCACAGCAAACCTTTCTTGTGGATTTTAAAATTACAGGCATGGATGATGAAAAGCTGCGCCTGGTTTTTTATTATGGCGACCGCCAGGTAATCCTCGATTCTGCACGGACGGATGCCTCCGGCAGAATAGGGTTCACACTGGATCAACAGGCTGAATCCGGGATGTACAGGCTTGAACAGACCAAGCAGAAAGGCCTTGATTTTGTCTTTAACAGGGAAGATGTCAGCATTGAAACCGACGAAAGTATGGGCCTGGAAAAGCTTATTGTCATCGCATCAAATGAGAATGAACTATTTTTTGATTATTACCGGCACAAACTTGACCTGGAAACGAGGATAGAAGTCATGGGAGGGTTCCTGAAGTACTATCCTCCGGTCGATTCCTTCTATTCATCGGCAGTGGAGCATGAAAAACAGCTTTCGGTTTCATACAAGAACTACCTCGACAGCATCTTTGTGAACTTTCCGGACATGCTGGTGCCCCGGATCATCAGGCTCGATCAATTGCCAGACATCCGCCCCGGAGAATTGGATCCGGTCACTACAGAAT
>CAYJNJ010000027.1:0-30087 GCA_964371595.1 uncultured Bacteroidales bacterium
GGTGAAGTGATGGGGTTGTGAGGTGGTGAGGTTGTGAAGTTGTGAGGTTGTGAAGTTGTGAGGTCGTGAGGTTGTGAAGTTGTGAGGTTGTGAGGTTGTGAGGTTGTGAAGTGGCGTAAAATTAACTCCGAAGGAGTTCAATATGAATAACCCCGGGTGAATCCCGGGGGAAATGGCGATTTGTACAAACTTCCCCCTCCCCCGATAATCCCGGTTCAAGGCGCATAATTAGCCTGGGAGGGGCCAGGGGTGGGGATAGACGTTATCTGATTATCTGGTACTTGAGAAATAATGCGTTATGCTCTTCATTAAATATTTCAATAAAATAAAGCCCTGCAGGTAAATGATCAAGGTTTAATCCAATTTCTTCATTTTCAACCAGCCCATCTAATTTAACCGGCCCCCAGACTTGCTGCCCGAATATATTTCTTACGCTGATAACAGCTTCCTTTACATCTTCTTTAAAAACCAGGTTAATATTCCCGTTTCCGGGATTAGGATAAATTGATAACAATGAGTGATTGGAAATATTTTCATGGATTTCCTGGTAATTTATTACCTCAATAGTATGGCTATATGAGCCGTATTCCAACCCATTGAAATATTCGGTAACCTGCACCTGGTAAATACCGGGAGAAGAAAAAACATGCCGGGGCTGCATCTCTGATGAAGTGTTCGAGCCACTTGCCGGATCACCGAATTGCCAAATGATTTCGTCGATATTAGAATTATTTTGAAGGGTGAAAACGACAGTGTCTCCAAAGGCAGTATTGCTTACTTCGAAATGAGGAAGATCGAAATAGGTCGATACAAAATTCGGGAAACCAAAACGGCAGGATCTGCCCTGGAGGTCTATTGCATTGGCAGTAAAATTACAGGCATCGCCATGGCGCTTTGGGTTCACAATAACACTCAATGCGGCACTGTCATATGGTGACCTTGAAACGTAGATCCTGCCGTCGGTACCCAATTGCATCCCTCCAAAATAACTTCCACTTGTATCAATTGCAATCGTATTATAAAATCCCTGACTGAATATTTCATCACCACGGTTAACATCAAATTGGTAAAGATAAGATGGTGGGGTATAAACCGGCATAGGCATGCTTGCTGAAGTTGTAGTTGCATAAAGGTACCTGGAATCGGGTGAGAATTCAATTCCAAACACTTCATCGAAAACAGGACCGGAGGAGATTACATTTGTGATATTGCCGGTTGAATTGTTAAAGTCAAAGATTTCAATAATATCGGAACCAAAAATCGCAAGGGCAAGCTTAGAGCCATCCGGACTTATCTTCATAAAACCCACCGCGTTGTTCATTTCTCCGGGTGCTGCATGAACAGCACCAATATGGCTTGAAACATAGCTGTTAGTATCCACGCCATAGGATGTAACCCGGAATGAACAAAATTCATCCGAATCAAACCTGTGTGCGACCACCCAGTAATCAATCCCGTTGGCTTGTTTAACTGCACAGAGTTTAGCTGAAACTTCAGGACCGAGCATTACTATATTTTTAAGGGTAACATCTCCCAAACCCCCATCTAGTTTCATATTCACCACATGGTATTCTAATCCATAAAATGGTCCGGGATCACCTGGATTTTGCCAGGGCCTGTGTGTTGTGAAAATGTAAAATAAATTTTCATCGCCAATTTTGGGAATGATCAATGCCGGCATGGTATTACCGTAATATCCGTGCAGACTATCTCCATTCGGCATTTTCTGTCCAAACCTGTTATATGCCTGGCGTCCATTGGTTATAAACAATATATCTCCTGCACTATCAGCAATAATAGCCAGACTGATATTTGAAAAAATTGAATCATTCGACAAATCTGCTACCGGATCCTGCTGCCTGAAATCCAGGCCTGCAAATTTACCGAAATACCATCGGTCGGCCTGGTGCCCGTTCAAATTACTTTGATTAGAAATGCTTGCATTAAGCATCCCCTGGGCAAATAAATTATTTGGTAAGGAAATGGAAAACAGTAAAATACCAGCCAAAATAAACAGGATAAATTTTATCCCCTTTTTAATCTTCTTCATAGTCTGGTTTGGTTAACTCAACACTCAAAACTCAACTCAAAACTCATCACTCAACACTCAACACTCTTTTGTGGAGTATACCGGAGTCGAACCGGTGACCTCTGCATTGCGAACGCAGCGCTCTGGCCAGCTGAGCTAATACCCCAACAACAGTTCTGAGTGTTGAGTGTTGAGTGATGAGTGATGAGTGTGCAAGTGAAGTGTGAGTGTGCATTTATAATTGAAATGCAATGATAAGGAAAATTCGGAATATCAGAAAATACTGTACCTGATGCCGGCGCTTATCGAATTACTAAAGTCATTCGTTTTGGTATTAGAGAAAACATCTGCTGATTGCTCTATCTCACCTAAATAAAACCTGTAATTACAATTATAGGATAGAATGAACCGCAGTTGTGGTGAGATATAATAATAGCAGGAAAGATAAATCCCGTTATCAATCCTGAATGTATCATCTTCTAATTCAGGTTCATCGTTAACTGATTCATATATCCATCCCTGGTTAAGGTTCGAATTTACCTTTAAATTAATTGAAGTTCGTGAATTCGGGTAATAGCCAATTTTATATTCAATATCCATCCGGATGGATTTATAATTTTTTCTGAATTCATATTCACTGGTCAGTGTATCCAAATCGTATTGTTTGCTGTTATTATTTTGATCAGCCAGTCCGTAAATCAATTCCGTACTAAATCTATGCTGCCAGTAAAGGTTGGCGGGTTTTTCCCAGGTATAACCGGCAACAATGTCAAGATTTGCCGTTGTATTATGGGCCCATTCCTTATTGGAGTATTGATCTGTGATTACAGGATCAGAAATTGTATCCCGGTAAAGATCTTCTGATTCGAGATGATAAACACCAAGACCTGGTATCACGCCAATTGAAAAGCGGCTACCACTTTTCCGCACAGGCCCCATTGCATTGTCCCAGTTATCATTAAGCAAAGTATAATAACTGGCGCCGGATCTGGCTTTCAGGTCCAGAACAGTTAAAAATGAATCGATAGCCGTGATATCGGCAATCTTCCTTAATCTTGAATCAAAATACCGCTGGTTCTTTGTCTCGGTGATGAAATGTGCAAAAGCAAGTATTTCCTCATTATCCGGAGACCTTTTCAAATCACCGGATTTAAAAAGATCATCTAAAATATAAACGGCCAGTCGTGCATCCTGGACCTGCTCAATTCTGCCAACGCCGGCAAGCAATGGCACAGAAAAATGCAACGAATAAAGTGCTGCTGTCCTTTCATAATGATAGGGAAGATCTTCCTTGCTTGAAGAATTTTGATTGCGGTAATTATTCAATCTCCCATACATGTCCATATTCGCTTCCAGGAACCTTTTCTTCTTAAAGTAAAAACGATTTTCCGTATACGCTCCAAAATTCATATCCTGGTGGCTATTCTTCCCTTTGTTTTCGATTTCATCCGGTTCATAATTGGAATTATCCCTGGAGAAACCAAAATTCCCGGTAGCTGAAAATGACTGGTAACCCTGGTAGTTTAAAGAGTTTTTCGTGTGGTAATACGTCGCGCCAAAATCACCGGAGAAGCCTCCATCTCCATTTTTTGTTGTAATCGTATCTTCTGTTTCACGCTTACTAAAGTCGCTGTGCCCCCCGAGACCGAGGTTTACGTCGAGTTTTTGCCACCGATACTCCGGATTAACATAATCAGAAAGCCGGAATTGTTCCTGTGCGTTGGTTTTTGAGAGGGTCAAGCCTGTGGCCAGTGATAGCAATATCATTGCTTTCACCCATGATAAGTAGGTTTTCATAATATTTTTGTATTAAGAAAAGTGAATAAATTCAGATCAAACAGGACCCGATCGATTTGGTCAGGCGGAATAATACAAGAATCAAACCAAAACAAGAAGAATTATCGCAAAAATTTAAAAAGATTTCTCAATGACTGTTTACTGAGAACTGCAGACCGCAGACCGCAGACCGCAGACCGCAGACCGCCGACCGCCTTCATTCCACCCTGTCGATCTTATACAATTTTTTGGATTTATTAATCATTTCTTCCGATTCGAGGGGGACCTTTTCGATAACCATGTTACTGCTGTCGAGGCCAAAGAATCGGACATCAGAGATCCCAACACGCTTGATCACATTATAAATGTTCATGATGAACTGGTCGAAGGCAGGGAAATCAAAATCGTAGTTCTGGACCCGGTCGATGAGCACAAACCTGAAATCCCCCGGGATGCAGTGCTTTTTCAGGGAATCGTACGTACTGGTCATTTCAAATTCCTTCTTTGCTATCATATCGTCGATAACCTGGCGGAAATACAGGTTGATCCTCGGCTGAACCTTAAACCCGACATTAAAATCGATCTTTGTCAATACCCCCGGGATGATCTTCTCCACCTTATATTCCAGCCGGTTGGGCTGTTCCACGATATTCAGGTGCAATATCCAATAATGATCGGCCCTTTTCGGCTGCCTGAACAATATCGAATAAAGGATTTTCGCCTCCACATCTGTCCTTAAATTGGCCCGGGTCATATAGACGAGGTTCGTCGCATATTTTGCAATTGATTTGTCATTCTTCAAGTCGATAAGGACCTGCTCATAATCAGCAATTTTCGTGAAAATAAGGAAGCGTTTCTTAAGGACCCTGCCCCGGTACCAGACATACATGATAAAAAACAGCAAGCCGGCCAGCATAACGGTAAACCAGCCTCCATGGCTGAATTTCTGCAGATTCGCGATGAGGAAGGTACCCTCGATGATGAAATAAACAATAACGAACCCGACAATAAGGATCCTGGGACGCTTGATTTTATGAAGGTAGAAGATCATGAGCAGGCTGGTCATGATCATGGTAAGGGTAATGGCAAGGCCATAAGCAGCTTCCATGTTCGACGATTCCTGGAAATAAAGCACTACGAAACAACAGGCCAGGAAGAGGAACCAGTTGACCGACGGGATATACATCTGTCCCTTGATGATCGTCGGGTACTTGATTTTCACCCTCGGCCAGAAATTCAGGGAAATAGCTTCGCTTATGATGGTATAAGACCCGGTAATCAGCGCCTGGCTTGCAATGACGGCAGCCGCAGCGGAGATCACGATCCCGGTGACCAGGAACCAATCGGGCATTACGGCATAGAATGGATTGATGTCGGTGAGGATCCCTCCGGATTCATGCAGGATCCATGCCCCCTGGCCAAGGTAATTTAAGATCAGGCTGGCCTTGACAAAGATCCAGGTTACCCTGATGTTTAAAAACCCGACATGGCCAAGATCGGAATATAAAGCCTCTGCCCCCGTGGTGCAAAGGAATACCGCCCCTAACAATACAAATCCTCCCGGGTAATCGACCAGTAGCTTAATGGCATAAACAGGGTTCAGGGCCTTAAATACCTCGGGGTAATTAACAATATGCATGATCCCGAGGAATGCGAGCATGGAAAACCAGACCAGCATGATAGGTCCGAATGCCTTCCCGATGGAAGCCGTGCCGAATTGCTGAAAAATGAACAGGAAAGCCAGGATGACCAGGGTAATGGGAATAACGGGCACATTGGGCGCCGACAGTTTAAGCCCTTCAATCGACGAAAGCACCGTGATGGAAGGCGTGATCACGCCGTCGGCCAGCAAAGCCGCACCACCGATAGCGGCCGGGATAAATACCCACTTTTTCTTTTTCCGGATCAGCGCATAAAGCGCAAAAATACCGCCTTCACCGTGGTTATCGGCCTTCAGTGTAATGAGTACGTATTTTACCGTGGTTTGAAGGGTCAGTGTCCAGATAATACAGGAAAGTGCACCCAGGACATAGCCCTCGTCAATCGCCCCCCTGGCACCCAGGAGTATGGCTTTCATCACGTAAAGCGGTGATGTCCCGATATCGCCGTAAACGATACCCAGAGTGATCAGCAGCCCGCCTATTGTAACTTTTGAAATTTGCCCCGTGCCTGTTTTTAAGGACATTTTTTAGTAATGAAGCCGCAAAAGTATAAAAATTGCCGATTAAAACGACTGAAGACTGACGACTGACGACTGACGACTGACGACTGACGACTGACGACTTTTTTACAGCGGGTTCGCCGTCATCTTCGCTTTGATCTTAAAAACGCAGACAAAGTCAATCGGTGCACTGTCGGCGCTACCGACATTCTTCACCAGTGCTTTATGCGGGCTGTTTTTGATAAGCTCGGCCAAACGGTCCAGGCCGGCCTGGTCAAGGGTCAGAGGAATAGGATTGTTCATGAGTGATTCAAGGTCCTGGTCAGCCACGGTTCCGATGATCTCTTCCCCGGCTCCGTTTTCGTCAGCCACACTGAGTGTGTTGATCACGATCTTCTGGCCCGGCGCACCGTTAAAAGAAGTAAGCCATACAGTCACTTCCTGGACTTCAATTTTTTTGATCTTGTCGGCGTAATCCGCGATCACGTCGCTGCTTTCGGAGGCATCAAGGATTTCCGAATCTTCGTAAGCTGCCGTTGATGAATTGGCAACAAATTCGATCTCGAATTCAATGTCTTCGGTTACATCCAGCTTACTGCATCCAATATTGATGCTCATAGCCAGTATGAGTAACAGGGAAAGAAAAATTCCTTTTTTCATATTATTTATTTTTAGGATTGATTGATTCTGTTCTTATTAAACAAATTTAAAAATAAATTATTGAGCCCGCTCCGAAAAGTTAAATTTCTGAAAGTTGCCACTAAAACACCAACACACAAAATCACACAAAAAATTGGTTATCAATGTAATAATATTTTGTGAATTTTCGTGTTTTAGTGATTTTGTGGCTAAAAAAGGGGGTTCGGAGTGGACTCAATTATTGAAAGTGAAACTGAAAAAAATTTTGGACCCGAAATGTACACTCGTTGGGCTGCTGAGTTTTCTGCTCCGACGGCTTTAGTCGTCGGAGCAAGAATGAATCCGCGAAAATCTGTTGCATCCGCGTTTATCCGCGTGCCATTGATGGAATACGAATGACCCGAATTTATACGAATGAACCCGAATTTCTTTGCGAGAAATAAAAAACAATCAGTATCTATTTTAATGTATTTTTGAAGTAAGAATGAAACCCTATGAACACGTCTAACTATATCCGAATCGCTATGGTATCTCTGCTTTTAGCCTTCCTTTTCGTCTTTTGTGATAAGAACGAAACTCCCGATAATTCACTTGATCCTGCGAACCTGTCCGTAACCATCGTTTCCATTGATGACGAAACCGGGGATGTCGTTATCCAGGCCACTGCCGACAACACCACCCAGTTCCAGCTCTGGATTGGCAATGCCGATACAGCGGCGGAAGTGAACGAAACGGGATACTTCGAATATTCCTTCGGAGAGGGTGAAGGACAATACGAAATCACCGTCAGGGCTTACGGGGAGTCGGGCCGGTATATCAAAGTTGTGAAGCAGGTAACTATTGCTGCCTTCGTTGAAAGCCCGGTGCCACTCGACAGCGGCTACTTCAGCCCTTTAACCTATGATGGCTACAGCCTGGTATGGCAGGATGAATTCAACGGCAGCAGTGTGGACCCGGCGAACTGGACCTTTGAGACCGGCGGCGAATGGTTTAACAACGAGCTGCAATATTACCGCACGGAAAATACCTGGGTAGCAGACGATGTGCTGACCATTGAAGCCAGGAAGGAAGATTTCGGCGGGCATGATTACACCTCTTCCCGAATGATCACGCAAAACAAGAAAATGTTCAAATACGGCCGGGTTGACATCAGGGCCGTGCTCCCCAAAGGACAGGGCATCTGGCCGGCGCTCTGGACACTTGGTGCCAACATAGGTTCAGTAGGCTGGGCGCAGTGCGGCGAGATCGACATCATGGAGATGATCGGGGGTTCTGGCAGGGAAAACACGGTACACAGCACCATGCACTGGGACGACGGTACCGGCCATGCCAGCTACGGGCTAAGCTATACCTCGACCGGGAAAGACTTCCATGAGAAATATCATGTTTTTTCGATCATCTGGGACGAGAACGAGATCAGGTCTTTCGTCGATAACCAGCAGTATTTCGTTATCGACATCACACCTGCGGCCTTAAGTGAGTTCCACCAGGAGCATTTTTTCATTTTTAATGTTGCCGTGGGTGGCACCTGGCCGGGAAATCCCAATGCCACTACTGTTTTCCCCACACAACTGAAAGTCGATTACATCCGTGTGTTTCAAAAATAATTCTTACCAAAAACTAAATATATGAAAGGAAATTTTTACAAACTAATCATTTCCGTCATTTTCATCAGTTTAACCTCCGGGGTGATGGCTCAGAAGCATACCGTCACCGGGGTTATCACCGATGGAATCGACCAGTCCGGGATACCCGGCGCCACTGTAGTTGAAAAAGGCACTACCAATGGTACGATCACTGATGCTTACGGAAAGTACAGCATTACAGTTTCCAGCAGCACCGATACCCTGGTGATCAGCTATATCGGTTACAAAAAAATCGAAATAGCGATAAACGGACGTTCGGCTATTGATATCCCAATGGAATCAGACCTTACCGAGCTCGATGAAGTGGTGGTGATCGGTTACGGTACGCAGAAGAAGAAAGTCGTGACCGGAGCTATCTCTTCGGTTAATTCTGAACAAATAAGCAGCGTGCCGGTCCTGCGGGCAGAACAGGCCATGCAGGGACGCACAGCTGGTGTCCAGGTGACTCAGATGTCAGGACAGCCCGGTGAAGCACCCACTGTTCGTATCCGCGGTGCCGGCACCACAGGCGATGCCGATCCTTTGTATATTGTTGATGGGATGACCGTTGGAGGGATCGATTACCTCAACCCGGGTGATATCGAGTCGATCGATGTGCTTAAAGATGCCGCTTCAGCTGCAATTTACGGTGCAAGAGCTGCTAACGGGGTAGTTCTCATCACCACAAAAGGTGGACAGGCCGGCAGGATGAGCGTGAAATTTTCAACTTACTACGGCCTTCAGAATGTCGGTAAAACCATCAAAATGATGAATGCAGATGATTACCGGATGATGATGAATGAAGGCGCAAGAAACGCAGGCCTTACGGAACCCTTCGATCTGAACGAAGTGCCGGCCGCCAGTACCGACTGGCAGGAGGAACTCTTTACAAAAAATGCCCCCATCATGAACTACGATCTGTCAATAATGGGCGGAAATGAAAAAACTACTTATGCATCCTTTATTTCTTATTTTTCCCAGCAGGGGATCATCGGAGGCGAAAAATCTCAGTTCGACCGTATCACTGCCAGGCTTAACGGCGAACATAAAGCGAATGACTGGTTTACCTTCGGAAGCAACCTTGCCTATTCACATATCATCCGTAGGGGCATCGGTAGCAACCAATCGTTCAATGGTGCTTACAGCAGCGCGCTGAACCTTGACCCGTTGACACCGCTTTTTGTAACAGATACTTCAACCCTGAACCAGTTTCCTTATTCAACGGAGCCAGTAGTGGTCGATGAAAATGGTCAGGTATATGGTATCTCTGATTATGTCGGTGCGGAAGTGGTCAATCCTATTGCATTGCTTGAGATCCAGAACAGTGAAACCAGGGTGGATAAAGTGGTCGGGAATATTTATGGCGAAATAACTTTCTTCAAAGGTTTGAAATTCAGGTCAAGTCTCGGCACCGACCTGGCTTATGTCCTCGATGATTATTTTACACCTCTTTACTATCTGAACGGGGCGCAGAACCGTACCGACAAAACTACTGTGTCGAAGAGCATAGACAGGTATTTTACCTGGCAATGGGAAAACACCCTTTCTTACACCAGGAAAATCAAAGAACATAATATATCAGCTCTTTTAGGTACAACGGCATATGAGTATAATACTGAAGACCTGTATGGATTCAATGCAAAAGTTCCAACAACGGATCCTGATAATGTGTACCTGAACATGGCCACGGATACGGCCTGGGTAGCAACAGGCGGGGCCTCCTCATCCGCTCTTTTCTCCGTTTTCGGAAGGGTAACCTATGACTATAAAAGCAAATATGCCTTCACCGGTATCTTACGCAGAGACGGCTCCTCCAAATTCGGTCCTAACAACCGCTACGGATTATTCCCGTCACTCGGCGTTTCCTGGATGCTTTCAGAAGAAAAATTCATGCCTCAGATCGGGCCAATAAGCTTTATTAAATTCAGGGCCTCCTGGGGTATAAACGGTAACCAGGAAATCGGCAATTATCAGTTTGTCTCAACCATCGATAAAAGCAGGGGCTACATATTTTCCAGCGGAAGATATACTGGCTCCTCCCCTTCATTTATAGAAAATGCAGATATCAAATGGGAGGAATCGGAACAGCTGGATATTGCACTCGACCTGGGCATGTTCAGTGACCGGTTGACCGCAACCCTGGACTACTATATCAAAACCACAAACGGTTTGCTCGAGCGGATCCCCATCCCGGGCCATGTTGGTAACGATGCGCCATACGCCAACGTGGGAAGCGTCCAGAACCGCGGATTTGAAATGTCGTTCAACTGGCGCCACCTGGTAAATAAATTGAACTATTCAGTCGGACTGAATGCGGCATACAATAAGAATGAAATAACGAAAATCGGGAATGCCGAAGGATACTTACCTGGCGCATCCTGGGCAATCGCAGGAATGGTAACACGTTCTGAAGAAGGCATGCCTATTGCCTATTTTTATGGCTATAAAACCGATGGTATCTTTCAAAACCAGAACGAAGTTTATCAGCATATCGGTACCGATGGCTACCAGCTCCAACCGAATGCCGTTCCGGGAGATGTCAGGTTCGTTGATGTTAACAAGGATAATGTGATCAACGAAGAAGACCGTACCTTCATCGGTAACCCAACCCCCGACTGGATCCTGGGTTTTGACGCAAACCTGGAATATCTGAATTTCGATTTAGCCTTTTTATTTACAGGCGCTTTTGGCCACCAGATTTTCAATGGCGCACAACGCCAGGACCTCCGCTACACCAACAGGCCAGAATCAGACCTGGGCCGCTGGACCGGCGAAGGGACATCGGATGAGATCCCGCGCTATACCTGGAGCGATGTAAACAACAACTACCGGGTTTCCGATTTGTATATAGAGAATGGATCTTATCTCAGGTTGAAGAATATCCAGTTTGGCTATTCCCTGCCCAAGAATTTACTCGATAAAATTGAAGTCGGCGCATGGAGGTTTTATATATCTGCCGAAAACCTGCTGACTTTAACTGCATACACTGGTGCTGATCCCGAAATCGGGGCTATGAGTTCCTTCGATGTCGGGATTGACCGAGGTGTTTACCCCGCAGCAAGAACATTCAGGTTAGGAACCAGTATTTCATTCTAATTTTAAAATCAGGAACAATGAAAAAATATATAGTATACACGCTCTCAATCATTTCCCTTGTATTACTGTTTACTAGTTGCAGTGAGGAATTTCTTGACCGGCAGCCGCTTGACCAGGAAGTAAGTACCAATTTCTATCAAACAGAAGAAGACGCTATGGAGGCGTTGACATCCGTTTATGATGTTCTTGGGTACGACCAGACCCCCGGGATATCCTGGGCACCTTTTGTAACAATATCCGACATCCTTTCGGATGATGCTTTTGCCGGTGGCCAGGATGCAAATGATGGAATGGATGAAAATGAACTTAACAACTTTAATATCCCGACAACTAACCTTATCGTCCATGCAATATGGCTGAAAAATTACACGGGGATTTACAGGGCTAACCTCCTGATGGAGAAGATAGGCCAGGTAGAGGCTTCTGATGAATTTAAAGCCAGGATCGTTGCCGAATGTAAATTCCTGCGGGCGTATTTCCATTTCGAACAGGTCCGCTTCTTTGAAAATATTCCGATGCTGACCAAAACTATCAGCGGACCTTCGGAATACAGCCAGGACCAGGAAACGCCGGAAGAAGTTTATAACCAGGTTGCCCTCGATTTAGTGGAGGCTGCTGAAGTTTTACCGGCCGTTATTCCTCCCGGCGAAGAAGGAAGGATCAGCAAATGGGCTGCCAAGGCATTACTCGCCAGGGCTTATCTGTTTTATAATGGTGTTTACGGTGGAGATTTAAAAGCAGGTGAACTGTCGGTCGACAGGGCGAAGGTGCTTGAATACCTCGAGGATCTGATCACCAACAGCGGCCATGACCTTCTTGCTGATTATGCCGAGAACTTCAAGATCGCCGGAGAATTTGGAGTTGAATCCGTGTTTGAAATTTCACATGGGGATACACCGGCCTGGTGGGATTGGTATTATGTCCGCGGAGGTGAAGGCAACCTTGGCGCCCAGATGCAGGGGCCGAGGGTTACGGGTTCCGAAAACTGGAACAGGGGCTGGAGCTTCGGTACAGTTAATCAGAAACTGGTTGATGATATGGGTGATGATCCGCGTCTTGCCATGACCGTTCTTATGGAGGAAGATCTCGACGGAACTCTTGATAAAGGCTTCCAGCATACAGGTCATTTTTCGAAAAAATACAGCTCCGATGCCGAGCACTGGGGCGCCGATGGACAGTTCGAACTCAACAGGACATGCAATTTCCGTGTCATCCGCTTCTCAGATGTATTGCTGATGGCGGCCGAACTTGGCAGCCCGAATGCTCAGACCTATCTCGACCGCGTCAGGGCCAGGGTTGGTGTGGGAAGTATCCCGGCAACAGACGAAAATATCTATAAAGAACGCAGGCTTGAGCTGTCACTCGAAGGGATCCGCTATTTTGACGTTCTCCGCAAAGGCATTGCCTATGCAAACCAGGAGTTCACAGTTGTTGGCGTGCGCGGTCCTAACTATGTCGAAGACCAGGTAGTGTATGATGTTACATTTAACAGTGCTACTAAAGGATTCATGCCCATTCCGCAAACTGAAGTCGACCTCTCAGGAGATGTTTTTGTGCAGAACGCAGGGTACTAGGACAATCCCAGCTCCCTGCGGCAATTCAGGCAAAGGGTGTACCTTTTAAGATCAATGTCCTCGACATACGTGCTCGACTTCATAACGCAATTGGGCGTGTGGCAGTGAACCAGGCCGAATGCATGGCCGAGTTCATGGATACAGACTTTCGTGAAACGGTCGCGTAACAGCTTTTCATCCTGCCGCATGCCGTAGATCTCGTTTTTTAAGCGGTACGTCGAAGCTATTCCCGACATCCCCCCTAAATATGCCTGGCCGAAAATATAGGTAAGAATGGGTATACAGAGGTCAACACTGAATAATCCCAGGCTTTTTACAGAATCCCGGGGCGCTAATGAAGTAACGGATTTTAGCAGCTTCGTACCATCATACTGCCTTCTTGCCGGATCATAAAATTCACTAAGGTCGATGCGGCCATCGGTAATAGTAACGGGGAAAAGGAATTCCTGCCTTACAGCCCGCGCCACTTCCTCAAGAAAATCTCTCTCGAAACGCCCAAAAGAAATCAGGGTGATATTTTGCGATCCATCCAAATAGCAGTCAAAATTGAGATTCAACAATCCTGTTGCTAATCCGTTTGCTTCAGGTCGAACTTCTTGATCTTATTGTAAAGCGTAACCCTGTCGACTTTTAAGGCCAGGGCGGCCCGGGATATGTTCCAGTTATATTTTGCGAGGATCTGCATGATATGCCTCTTCTCATGATCATCCAGGCTCTCGACGCTGCTCGTCACAACCTCCTTGCCCAGGGGCAGGTCCTTCAGATGGATCACTTTACCGTTACCGATCACGATGGCCCGCTCGATCATATTTTCAAGCTCCCTCACGTTCCCCGGGAATTCAAACTCCTCCAGCCGTTTTAACGCTGCAGGATCAATGCTGATGATATCCCGGCTCATGGAAGTGCAGTATTTCCTGATAAAGTAATCCACCAGCAACGGGATATCCTCCACCCTTTCCCTCAGCGGCGGAATAGTAATACTCACCACATTGAGCCGGTAAAAAAGATCTTCACGGAAGGTGCCGTTCTCTACCATCTTTTTCAAATCCCGGTTCGTCGCACAGATCACCCTGAAATCGGAACTGATCTCCTTATTTCCTCCTACCCTCATAAAGCTCTTTGTCTCCAGTACCCGCAAGAGGTCTATCTGCATTTTCGCCGGGATTGTGGCGATTTCATCGAGGAAGATCGTCCCGCCATCGGCCATTTCAAAACGGCCTTTGCGGTTATACATCGCCCCGGTGAAGGCCCCCTTTTCATGTCCGAACAATTCGCTTTCCAGCAGGCTTTCGGTCAGTGCCCCGCAATGGACACTCACCATCGGGAAATACTTCCTGGATGAATTGGCATGGATCGCCCGTGCAATAAGCTCTTTCCCGGTACCGCTCTCCCCTATGATGATCACCGAAGAGCTCGACTGGGCTACATTCCCGACCTGCTTCAGCACTTCGATCATGGGCTCGCTTCTGCCGACAATATCCTCCACATTTTCCAGGGAAATCCTGCTTTTCAACGCCTCATTCTCCGCTTTCAGCATGATCTGCTTGGTGGCATTCCTGACAAGGTGCGACAGGTCATCCGGATCGAAAGGCTTGGTGATGTAATCATAAGCCCCGTCTTTTAAAGCCCTCACGGCAGAATCGACAGAGGCAAAGGCCGTCATGATGATCACGATCGCATCTTTGTTCATCGCCCTGATCCGTCGCTGCATCTCCAGCCCGTCCATCCCCGGCATCTTGAGGTCAGCCAGGATGATGTCGAAACTCCTGGACTCCAGTATCGATAAGGCTTTCTTGGCATCTTCGGCGCATTCGACCACATACCCGTCTTCCAAAAACCAGTTATATAACGAATCCCTTACCGATTCCTCATCATCGACAATCAATATGGAAACTTTTGCTGTCATGGTCATCAATTTAATTTTTAACCAAAGGTAATATTATCGCAAGGGTGGTCCCTTTTCCCAGCTTCGAATCCACCTCTATCCTCCCTTTATGGCTTAAAATAATCCCATGGGCAATGGCCAGTCCGAGACCGATCCCGCTGGTCTTGTTCTTGGCTGAAAAGAAAGGCTCGAAAATATGCTGCAGGTCATCGGGCGAAATTCCGGACCCGTTATCTGTGATCTCGATCTTGATATGATCCAGGTCAGGATTAAAAGTCCTGATCGTTACTTCGCCGTTTTCGGAAACAGCCTCGGAAGCATTGACGAGTATGGCGACACAGGCCTGCTTTACCTGGTTTTCGCTGCAATACACAAGGTCTTCACGGGCAGAAAGATCGGAAAGAAAAAGGATATTCTCCATCTTCATCTGGTGGGCCATCAGGTCGAACGTTTCTTTCAGCACCTTATTCACATGCTGGTTGTTGAAATTCTCCGGGTCCTTCCTCGAAAAATCGAGCAGCCCTTTGACAATATCCCCGCAGCGCTTGGTTTCAGACTCAACCACCGAAAGATGTTTCATGACGGATTGTTTCACCGTTTCGTCCATCTCTATTTTGTTGATCTGTTTCTGGATCAGCTTGGTGTAGGTCAGCACGCCCGACAGCGGGTTGTTGATCTCGTGGGCCACGGAGGAAGAAAGTTTCCCCAGCGAGGCTATCTTCTCAATATGGATCAGTTCGTTCTGTGCCTCTAACAATTCTTCCGATTTCTTCTGAACTTTATATTCAAGCTGGTGCGACCAGTTCTTAAGTTCGATTGAGGCTAAAGCAATGTTATCAAGCATATTGTTGAAGGCGTTGGAAACCACCCTCATGTCTTCAAGCTGGTCCGGTTTGATTTCAATCCGCACTGTGCTGTCACCGCTCACAAAAGCTTCGCTGGCCTCCACCAGGGCATTCAGCGGGTTTTTAATCCTGTTCCTGGTAAAGAAAATGAGGAGTGTGGCCAGGACCAGGGTAACAAAAACAGCAAGCAGGAAATATTCCGTGGAAGACTTTTTGACCGCCGCATCAAGATCCGTAAGGGGAATCTTGATGATCAGCGAGCCCAGCACTTCCTCACTCTCGCTGTGCGCGTGGCAGGCACTCGTGTAACAGGAAGTTTCATTCAGGATAGGCGATTTGATCAGCAACTGCCGGTAGCCCTTCTCTGTCTGGTTCATGCTGCAGGTGCTTTCAGCATCGATGATCCGGTAGGCTTTCTCCTTGCCCGGGAACATCCCGGCAAAATCATCATGGCAGGTGATGCAGTCAGGGCTGCCGGGCTTAGCGATATCCGATGAAAACGTGGAATAAACCAGGTTATCCTGGCTGTCGTACATGTTCACCTCATCAATGCCCGACATGGTGTGGATGACATCGAGCGTGCTTTGCAAAGCCCCTTTGTCATTGGTCAGCATCGACTGATAAAGCGCACTTTCGACAATAGACCCTATATTGTTCCCGTTCTGGCGGATGACGGTGTTCAGGTACTGTTCATATACCGACCTGAAGATGATCCCGAAGGTGGCGAAAAGAAACACCGACATCAGGGTTATGATAAGGACTACCCTGCCGTAAATCGACGACCGGAATCGTACATATTTGTTCAGAAACGACCTGAAAATCTCTTTATGCGTCATGCAACCCTGATTTAAAGAACATGAATAATTGCTACTGCAAAATACGAAAAAAACGTTTCCCGCAATGCTTTTTTTACCGCAAAGTCACGCAAAGGACTTCGCAAAGGCGCGCGAAGAAATTTACTGTCTGATTTCAATCCTTTGCGTTCCTTTGCGAAACCCTTTGCGAGCCTTTGCGGTTAATTACAAGCCGGCGGTTCCAGTATCTCCTTCTCCGCCAGCTGGCGGAGGAAGGTCCGGATGGGGGTCAACGCTCAAGGAACTCCTTCTGGAAATCCTGCCAGACCTCACCCGGCATCCCCGAAAGCGGGTTGTCGCTCAGCTCCCCTCCTTCCTGCAAGATAACCATCCCCGGCTCTGGGGAAACCTTTCCCAGCGACCTGGCCATGAAATCCTTGAACCGGTCCAGCTCCTTTTTCGACCAGGTAACCGCTTCCTCAGCCAGGTGGTATGAACTGGTGTCAGCCACCCAGTTATCGGGCTTTATCGCGTAGATCCACCCTTTTTCATAGGGATCCGAATTCAGCAGGCCCGGCTCTTCTTCCAGCCTGTCGTTCGCGCGTATGACCTGTCCGGAGACCGGCGAAAAAATCTTCAATTTCTTCCCCTGCTGCTCTAATTCCGCCAGGAAATCGCCCTTTCTGACCATTTCATCGGGGCCCTTGACGTAATGAAGCTTCACCTCGCCGGTGATATGCAGCAGCAGATCATCCAGGCCTACCCTGGCTTCACCCGATTTTTCGAGGTAAGTCCAGGTATGGTTATTATTGTAAAAGATCCCTTTCCTGATCTTTAAAACATCCATGTTGAGGATGCCCAATACTTTCCGGATCTGCCGCGCAATGGCGGCTTTTTTGTTGATGACCGCCCAGAATGGGACCAGCAGTATAAGGAACCCGATGATGATGATGTATTCGATCCCTTTGGTCTGAAAGATGTCGTGATAAGTAAATCCGTCCATTTTTTTATTTTTTAATGAATTGAGAGGATCCGTTATTTATTGTTCTTTGCCCATGCAGGCGGTTCCCTGAGAACGGGCATGCGGTTGATGATCCAGCGGAAAATCCAGATCTCGGTGAAAATGACGGCCAGGGTCACTACAATCTCCATCCACGATGGGTAGTAATGCTCGGCGGCATCCCACCGGAAACCGATAACCGTTACATTCAGCCGGTTGATGATGATCCCGAGCATGGTGATGATGGCGGCGATTTTGACCAGCAGCGTATTGTTCCGCCGGTAGCTGTAGAAAAACAGCAGCATCGGCAGGAAGACGAAACCTAACATTTCAACCAGGTACCAGTAGCCCATCGGGGTGAAAAGCAGGTCCCAGTGCTGGCCGTGAACAAATACCAGCACCTGCAGGAAAAAGTAGGCAAACATGGTCACAGCGCAGACCTTCGACAGCCCGACCACAATCCCGTTGTGGGCATGGTGGTTCTTTTCGCTGATCTGGTCTGAAAAAACCTTAGAAGTGATCGATCCTTCGAAAATCACCAGGGAAAGTCCGGCAAAGATGCTCGACACAAAGAACATGACCGGGATAAACTCGTTGTACCACAAAGGGTGGATCTTATCCTTCGCCATCAGGTACAGGGCGCCCAGACCCGACTGGTGCAAAGTGGAAAGCGTGATGCCGAAGATCACGGCGGCTACCGTCATCCCTGAAAGGATCCGGTGGGCCCGCTTTTTGCCTAACCACTCCGCGATGGCAGGCGAGAATTCGATGAGCTGGGCCACCATGTACAGCAGGAAATGCCAGGCTACAAGGAACAGGACCGAGCTGGTGCCGAAGCCGTTGCCGATGATCGGGTTGATGACATTCCACGGCCGGCCCAGGTCAAGCAGCAAGGCGCCGGCATAAAAGACGTAAGCCAGGAAACCGTTCAGCACTGTGACCCTCACGATGGAATGGTAGTTCTTCATGTTCAGGATATAGACCATGAAAGTGAGCACATAGGCACCGCCGGCAAAAGCAACGCCGGTTACCACGTCAAAGCCGATCCACAGCCCCCAGGGGACTTCCTGGGTCAGGTTGGTGATCGACCCGATGCCTTTCCAGAAACGGATCACGATCAGCACCAGCCCTAACAGCATGATCGGCAGGGAAATAATGTTGAAAGGCGTGAGCCATTTGCCTTTTGGCTTTAATTCACCTTGAAGGAATTTCCACGTGCTTTTGGCTTCCTGTTTCTCTGAAAATAAAATATCCGAATTAATCATTTTCTTCTTCTTTTGGTTGATTATTTTTAGTGGCTTCACGTATGCCTAGCAGGATAGCAGGCCAGAGCACGAAGATGGTCGGCACGCTGTAGAGAAATCCTTTCGACAATTCCGGGTAAGTGGAAGTCTGGATGGAAGTGTTGAAACCTATTTCATTGAACGGGACTTTGGAAAGATAAAGGAAGCCGGTTCCGCCCGCTTCATGTTCGCCATAAATATGGTCTGTATACAGGTCGGGATTTTCGTGGATCCTTCTCCTGGCTTCTTTGATCAGTTCCCTCCGCGTCCCGAACATCAGCGCATCCGCCGGGCAGTTTTCCACGCAGGCGGGGATCTTCCCTTCCTGCATCCGGTCGTAGCACATGCTGCACTTCTGGATCTCCGGGTTCGCGCTGTGGTATTCAAATTTCGGGATATCGAAAGGGCATGAGACCATACAATACCGGCAACCCATGCACTTATCCCCTCTCCAGATCACGGGGCCTTCTTCGGTTTTGTGCATGGCTTTGGTAAGGCAGGCCGCCGCGCAGGCAGGCTCGTTGCAATGCATACACTGCTTCTTGACGTAAACCTCCCCTTTCGAGGTGTTATAGGCGTTGATAACGCTCCGCCTGTTTTCGTCGATTTTCCGGATCTCACCTGCAACGGGCGAATCCGTAGGCTCCGGCAGGCCGTTGGCCTCCGCGCAGGCGAATTCACAGCTCTGGCAGCCTTCGCAGCGCGCCGAGTCAACCAATACCGCATTGAATTCCACATCCCCGGCAGGTTCCGGTGATGCATTCAGCCTGGTGCCTGCTGCCAGCGAAACGCCCGTCAGGCCCAGCACTTTGAAAAAACTTCGTCGATCGATAGACATGATTTGGATTTTAGTGATGAATAGTATTATTCGGTTCTTTTCTCAAAATCATATAGCCGAATCCAGGAAATTCGTCTGGAAATCTTCCCAGACTTCCGGTCCGAAATCCTCCAGTACGCCGTCTTTCAACATCCCTCCGTCCTGCAATACAATGGCTTCGTATTCCATCCTGTTCACTTTCAATGATCCCGACAGGAAATCCTTCAGCCGTGCAAATTCACCGGACAGCCATGCCTGGTATTTTTCAGC
This sequence comes from uncultured Bacteroidales bacterium, assembly GCA_964371595.1. Lineage (GTDB taxonomy): Bacteria > Bacteroidota > Bacteroidia > Bacteroidales > JAGOPY01 > JAGOPY01. Next base: position 19,795 of record CAYJNJ010000027.1, read on the forward strand.
CATCTCCATGAGCTGGATCTCGCGCAGCCAGTTGCTTGGCTCTATGCGGTAAACCCAGCCCTCTGCATAAGGTGAAGTGTTGATCAGCGAATACCTGGATTCGAGTAAATTGTTGTTTTCCTTAATGATACCGGAGAGCGGTGCAAATACAACCAGCCGTTTTCCATTCTGGATAATGATGAGGATCATATCCCCTTTCCTTACTTTTTCACCGGGTTTGCGCATTTCAATCCGCGTGATGGGTCCGGTGACATGCTGCAGGAAATCATCGATGCCGATCCTGACCATGCCGTCGTTTTCCATGAAAGCCCACGTATGCGTTTTGTCATAGTAAAGCCCTTTCGGGAGATTAACGGTACCCTTGCTGAAATAGGCAGGGGCATGATGCCGGCCTAGACCGGATAATTGTCTTTTCTTATGAAGGAAAATGACCCTGCCGGTAATCAGGCTGACAATGATGAGACCTGCTGCCGAAAGGACCAGTATCATGGCAAGGGAATTTGATTCACCTGTCGGGGGGATGATATTGATCTCGTTGAAATCAGCAAGCCTGGATTGCCTTTCACTCATTACCAGCTCACTCAGGCCATTTTCACTGACAAGTCGCTGCCCGGCGGCAAGCACCCATTTCAGGAAAGCCACTTCTGCAATGCCTTCGGGTTGCGAAGCCGAAACACAGTAAATATCAGAGTAGAGCACCCTCGGGTACTTGCCTATCCAGACACCACGCGCAAAATTTTCAGGGTTGTCGAAAATATTCTCCATATAGTCGATCTTCCCGTTCTTGTTCTTGTCGACCGGCAAAAGCATGATACCCGCCATCAGGCTGCTGTTGCCCGGGGCTTTGGCATCCGCCAGTTTACAGAAGCCAATGGCGTAAGGGTCGTTTTGAACGGCCTTCACCACTTCTTCCCCGCTGCCTGTCACAACCAGCTTAGCGTTAAAATCATCCAGGCCCGTGAATTTCTTCAGGGAGTTGAGGACGGATATCTCGTTACTCAGGTAGATATTCACAGCGTGCTTATCATTATTCCCTGCAATGAGCTCCCATGTGCCGGTTTCTGTATTGCTGAGCAGCCTGGAAATGCTTTCAGCCGTAATGCCTTTCTTTAATAATTCCTGCAGATATGGATTTTCCGCATTGATCACCGGTACGGTAATATCACGTCCGACGGTCATCTTCCACGCCTGCCCTTCGGCGACGTTTCCCGAAAAGAAACCCAGTCCTTCTCCGGCCTGGCCTTTTTCGGCAAGACTTTGATCCAATGCCGTTACCTTGATCTCCATGCCCGGGTTCAGGCGGGTATATTCATCGGCCCATCCGCTGGTAAGGTCATACAGCGCGGGGCTGCAAACGATAGAAATGGTGTTTTCCTGAGGAGGATTTGACGTATCCTCAGCTTCACCGCAGTAAAGGCTGCTGCTGATGGCTGTAAAGAAAACGGTCAGGGCGAAAATCACTTTTTTCATAATAGTAAGATTTATGAAATCCCATTAGTCAATTCCCGTGCCATCCGTTTTATCTTGTTGATTTTGTGTATCTTATGAAGATGAACGCGATGAATAATGAAGATTCAGGCACCGGAAAGTGTTGAATATTTCAACAGTGAAAAGAAAACAAGGATTTAAGACCGTGATTTCCCGGCGTTTAATCCGACTGTATATTTTTTAAACGCCTGTTGAATTTTTCAACAATTAGTGCATTCTGAAAAGTCAGGTTTGCCAACGAATGCCACAAAAACACAAAAACACAAAATATCACAAAAAACTGATTATTAAGTTAATACCTTTTGTATATTCCGGGATGGGGGTCCTGCTCCAACGACTAAAGCCGTTGGTTCCGATGGAGAATAATGATTTGAAGTCGCCGGACTGCTTAATCCCTTTTGTGTATTTTAGTGTTTCCGTGCTTTTGTGGCAAGAAAGCTTGGAACCTGGAATTTGGAATTTGGAACCCTGGAATCTTGGAATCCGGAATTTGGAATTTGGAACCTGGAACCTGGAATTTGGAATTTGGAATTTGGAATTTGGAACCCTGAAATTAGTATATTTGGTCTGCTAACCAACCAACCAAAGGCATGAAAAAAATCACTTTACTTTCGGCCCTTTTTATCCTTTTACTCAGCGGTCTGGCTTCAGGCCAGTCTGAATACTGTAACGGCTCCACCCCTTTCTGTCTCGATCAGCCGGTTACTTTCGAAGCGGAAACAACGGGAACCGCGGAGCCCGGGGCGTATTACAGCTGCCTGGCGACACAGATTGCCCCTTCATGGTTCCACATGCGCATCCTCGACCCCGGAAACATTACGATTTATCTGTACAGCACCCCTCTGGTTGACATAGATTTTATCTGCTGGGGCCCGTTTACCGATCCGTATGAGCCATGTGTTACAGGACTAACATCAAATAAGGTGATTGATTGCAGTTATTCGCCCAGTCCAACAGAGTTCTGTGAAATTCCCAACGGTCAAACCGGTCAGTACTATATCCTGATGGTCACAAACTTTTCCCAGCAACCTGCCGATATTACCTTCTCGAAGTCGGGTGGCAATGGGAGCCTCGATTGCAGTTTATTCTACGGGCCTGATCTTTTGGTTAAATATCCTGAAATATACCCTGAAACGCTGTTGGCAGGCGATACCCTCACTGTTTCAAGCAGCGTTTTCAACCATGGCAACCAGGATGCGGCCGTGAGCAAACTGTTTTATTACCTTTCAACGGATACTATCTACAATCATAATGACCTTGAATTAGGCTATGATTATACCGGCACACTTGATGCCGGGGATTCCATCTTTCTAAATTACACAGACATTATCCCACAAGGTACTCCTCCCGGGCCCTGGTATATATTGTTTTTCGCAGATGCCGATGAGCAAATCGAAGAATCCGAAGAAGACAATAATGTGAATTATATAGGTTTTACGGTCGATACTGCGACAGGGATAGATGATCAGGGCGCCAATGCAAATGCCCGAAACATAATAGTTTACCCGAATCCTGCAAGTGACAGGTTGTATATTGATTATGCAGGATTGAGCGATGGGCCGGTGGAAATAGATATCTTCAATATACAGGGGAAACTGATGATCCCCGAAAGTCAGAAAATGCTAAACCAAAGCCTGCTTTCAATAAGCACAAGAGATTGGCCTCCCGGATTCTACTTTTTAAGAATAAAGGTAGATGGGGAAGTGATTTACAGGAAAGTGGAGGTTGTATAAAAGATAAATAAAACAATATCATTTTTCTATACATATTAAGTTCTATTTGTATAGAAAATCGGAAAATCTATATATAATAATCCTCAAATAGAAGTATTGAATCCTGGAACATTGGAACTTTGGAACAATGGAACCCTGGAACCTTGAGCCCGCTCCGAAAAGTCAAATTTCTGCAAGATGCCACTAAAGCACAAAAACACAAAATCACACCAAAAATTTGGTTATCAATGTAATAGTATTTTTTGAATTTTCGTGTTTTAGTGTTTTTGTGGCTAAAAAAGGCTTTTCGTAGTGGACTCAACTTTGAAACCTGGAACCTGGAACCATGGAACCCTGGAACAATGGAACCCTGAAACCCTGGAACAGTGGAACAGTGGAACAGTGGAACCCTGAAATTTGTATATTTGGGCTGAAAACCAACCAAAAAAAGTTATGAAAAATCTCTTCCTTTCATTAGTGTTTATCGTGCTGATTTTTCCGTCGTATGCACAAACCAAAAATCCTGCCACCGAATTTAAAGTCAACTGGGGTACGCCTTATGAAATACCTAAGAAATATGAAGATCTCGGTTACCTGAGCAACATGCAGGACGGCATTTTGCAGATCTGTGTTAAAATGAACCATGATGTCATCTTTCAGCGTTTTGATCTTAAGAAATTAAGCCCGACCCGGCGAATTACCGTTGATCTTTCAGATAGAGAGGATCATTTTGTCCCCGATCTGTTTACCGACTTCAACGGTGAATTCTACATGATTTATTCGACCTGGGATAAGGAGGCGGAACGGGAACATTTATTTGCCGATAAGATTGATATGACAAATGGCAGCTTTGCCAATAATCCCAAAGAGCTGATCAAGGCGAAGAAAATTGCGGGAGTGATGGGAGAAGGATTTTATAAGTTCAGTACCACCGGCAAATATAAATTCCATTTCTCGATGGATTCTTCCTTTATGCTTGTGACTTACCGTTTGTATACCGATGTGAAGAATGATGCCGTGAGCAGGGATGTGATAGGGTTTTATATGTTCGACAAAGATCTGAACAAGGTTTGGGGCAATGAGGTCAGGATGCCGTATACGGAAGAAATGATGGATAATATTGATTATACGGTGACCTCCAATGGCGAAGCTTATCTGCTGTGCAAGGTCTACCAGGGAAAACGGGTGGAGAAGAAAAATGAAAATCCGAATTATCATTATGAGGTTATGAAATTCGGACCGGAAGGTGGTGAGGTAAAGCCGATCAGGATCAAGCTTGGGGATAAATTCATCAACAATATGATATTAGCGGAGGGATTTGGCGGTGAGATCATCTGCGCCGGATATTATAAATCAGACTATAAAACCTCCGGCGGTACCGGGAATAAGTATCTTCATACCGATGGTTGTGTGATTGCAAAAATTGACGAGCATGACTCCGTACTTACCGTCAGTAAAGGCTTTTACGAATTTCCGGCAGAGATCATTAAGGCATTCGAAAAACAGTCGGACAAAAACAAAGTTGACAAGCAGAATGAAAAAGATAAAGCCGAAGCTCCGGGCCTTTTTCTGAGAAACGTAGTGATCAGTAATGACGGCAGCATAACATTTGTCGGCGAGCAATTCCGCTATGTCGTTTACACCACAACAAGTTCTTCCGGGAGCGTAAGTACCCATGAACGGTGGTATTACGGAGATATTTTCGTGATGAAGATCGGCCCGGACGGGGAAATGGCCTGGGTTAAGAAGATCCCGAAGAACCAGCAAGGGGCCCAGGGCCGCCGGGGCATGTCGTTTAAATATTACTGGTATGCAGGCAATGATTATTTTTTCTACCTCGATAATATCAAGAACATGAACCTTCAGCCCACCGACGTTCCCGCGGTGCACATGGACGGAGCAGGCGGTTACCTGACCGTTTGCAAAATCGACAAAGACGGCAACATTTCCAAAGGAAGCCTCATGAACCTGAAAGACGAAGAAATGCGGCTCTGGCCAGCCGACATGGAACGGATCTCCGACAATATCCTTCTCGGAAGAGGAGTCGACGGATCAAGAAGCAAAATGCTGAAGATCGAGATGCAGTGAGGCATGGTGGCATGGGGGCATGGAGGTTTGAAATTTGAAATTTGGAACTTGGAACTCGGAACCCTGGAACACTGGAACACTGGAACAGTGGAACAATGGAATTCTGGAATCTTGAAATTTGGAATTTGGAATCTGGAATCTGGAATCCTGGAATTAGTATATTTGGGCTGAAAACCAACCAACCAAAGGCATGAAAAAACTTACAATTCTTATAGCTCTGTTTCTGTTTTCTTTCAGGCTTATAACAAATAGCCAGAGTTTGTACTGTGAAACAGCAGAACCGTTATGTATCGGACCTGAGTATACATATCCTGCAAACATTTCAGGATTTGCACAGACCGGTCCAGATTATGGGTGCCTGGCGTCACAGCAGGCTCCTTCCTGGTTTTATATGCTTGTTGAAAACTCCGGCGATATCATGATATATATGTACAGCACACCTTTACTAGATATTGATTTCATATGCTGGGGACCTTTCAATGATCCTTATAATCCCTGTGTTGAAGGGCTGACGGAATACAATATTATCGATTGCAGTTACTCGAATAGCCCAAGTGAGTATTGTGATATCCAGGACTGTCAGGCGGGTGAATATTATATTATGATGGTTACTAATTATTCTCTTGATCCGACTGATATCACTTTCTTACAAACGGAAGGGGCCGGAAGCATGGACTGCATATTGATCGCAGATTTTTCAGCCTCCCCGGTGGAAGGTCCGGCACCATTGAATGTGCATTTTAACGATGAGTCTGTAGGCAATCCGACAAGCTATAAATGGGATTTTCAAAACGATGGGATTTATGATAACTTTAATCCAAATCCCACCTATACCTATAATGAATCCGGCACTTATTCAGTAAAATTGCGTATCCAGAACCCAACCGAAACTGATTCAATTATCAGGCAAAATTATATTTCTGTCCTGGCCCCCGAAATTGATATTTTCCCCTCAGCCTTAACAATTTATGAAAGCGCCCCTACTCTTAAAGAAGATAATTCCATTACCGATACCCGTGATACTTTGACTTTAAGTAACGATGGAGATTATTTGTTGACAGTCAGTTCCATCACAACGATCGATCCATGGATATTACTTTCCGGATTTCCGGATACAATTTTTACTATTTATCCGGGGGAAAGCCAGATAGTGATAGTTGATATAGATTGGCCTCAATTAGGAGGAATATCAGATTCGGGAGAAGTCATTATCAGTTCAAGTGATTTGGATGAACCTATTGTTACCATTCCCGTGACGGCGGTTCCATTGGGCATGCCCGATCTGATTGTGCAGAATGAGATTATTGATACTACAACCGTGAAACCGGGGGGAGACATTTTTACTAATTGTGATGTTTTTAACCAGGGTAATGCCGATGCCCTGAATAGTATTTTGAAGTATTACTTATCACCCGATGATCTCTATGATGATGATGACCTGGAACTGGCAACAGACACTACCGGAATAATCAGGGTCGGACAATCAATTCAGGTCGGCGATACCTTACATATCCCTTCAAACACAAATCCCGGGCCCTGGTATATATTGTTTTTCGCAGATGCCTATCAGCAAATCGAAGAATCAAATGAGAACAATAATGTGAATTATATTGGTTTCATGATAGATACAACCACCGCTATTCCCGATCCCGGCATCATCTCAAATAACAACAACCTAACGCTCTATCCCAACCCCGCCCGCGACCTCCTGTACCTTGACTATTCCAGCCAAAAAGACACCCAGCCCACAGAAATCGCCCTCTTCAACTCAACCGGCACCCGGATGAATATCTCCGTCGCCTTTTCTTCCACTACCCAGCCCGGCCATTCCCGACTTTCCTTAAGCCTCCAAGGCCTTCCTCCCGGGTGTTATCTCCTGAGGATCGCGATTGCGGGAGAGGTGATTTGTAGGAAAGTGATGGTGGTTCGTTGACTTGCATGGAGGCATGGGGGCATGGAGGCTTGGAGGTTTTGAGGTTTTGAGGATTGGAACAATGGAACTCTGGAACTCTGGAACTCTGGAACTGTGGAACACTGGAACAGTGGAACTCTGGAATCCTGGAACCAGGAACACTGGAACACTGGAATGTTTCCGGAATCCGAAACTCATATGGATGCAGGCCAATTTGTTATAATGCGCGACGGATCGGATTTAGAACCAGGAGTTTATTTTTATAAGTTAAAGATAAATGACCGGATATTGACTGGGAAAATGGATGAACTTTATTATTTTTGATACACTAAACCAAAAACCATCCAGAAATATCCAAACATTGTATTAATCAAATTTCACAAATTATGAAAACGAAAATTACTTTTTCATTCCTTATCAGTCTGATATTCATATTCTTTTCATGTGCAGAGGTTCAAAAACAAGTCGCCATTGATGATCTTGTCGGCACATATTATGGAAAAGCCAACTTTGTTATCCAATGGTCAGAACTTAATCTTGGAATTGATGACCAAGTAGTTGATAACAATGGATCAGAACATGTAATTATTGGCAAAAATGCACAAGACCAATTATTTATAAAATTTGATGATGGGATGAAAGTTGATTTAAATAACATTCAAATGGCTACTAATGGAGCTGTATTTAATATCCCACAACAAAATATAAGTATGAATTACGAAGGGATGGATATGAGGGGAAGTATGGTTGGTTTAAATGAAAATACATTTGGAGAAAGCAGATGTGATGGGTTTTATGATAGCGAAAATAATGAGTTGTCCTTTTCATTCTCGGGATCGTTAAAGTTATATGAGGAAGGAATTGAATATGAGGTCCCATTTGCAGTTGGTTATTATAAATTTGTAAAGGAAAACAAGTAAACCAATAAAGTTTTCTCTTCATGTCTTTCCGTATTTCATTTTATGGGGTTAACAGCATGGAGGCAGGAAGGCTTGGAATTAGAACATTGGGACTCTGGAACTATGGAGCATTGTACCCTGGAACTCTGGAACCTATTCTTACTTCCAGATCGTATTTGTTTTTAATAACACCCAGGTCGAAAGAACAGTTCGCAACTTTGAAGAACCTGCAACGGATAAAACAGAAAACAACCAGGCTCTTATTCCTGAAACCGTTGGCGAAGACCTGCCTTTCTAAAGAAGGTCATCCCGAAATTAAACCCGGCTGAGCAGTCAGCCGGGTTTAATATCATCTGATAATCATAATAGAGAATATTACGGCATTGAACTCGAAAGACCATGACCATTGTGCCTATGAAAAGAATGTAACGCATAATCTTTCACGGCCGGGGCGGCCTAGCGACAATCCGTTCATTGAATCTTTCAACGGAAGTTTTAGGGATGAGTGTTTAAATTCGAATTGGTTCTTATCTTTGGAAGATGCAAGGGGTAAAATAGAGCTTTTTCGTAGAGAATACAACGAATATAGACCCCATAGTTCTTTAAAAGGAAAAACACCATCTCAGATGGAATGGGAGGACCTCAAAGACCCGGAAATCTCAACCTTAGAAGTGTTGTGAAAATGGGAGGAAGTCAATTTTTTATTTTCTCAAATTTTAACGTTCAAAGTTCGGTGAGGCTTACACCACAAATGGTCATTAATTGTCAAAGAATATTTAGAAAAATGGCACTATTTTTTGCTATGAATAATTGCCATTTTTCAACTTTCTGCTGCAAATTAATCTCCTAAAATCTTTCCTGTTATTGATCCCTTTATCTTTCTAATCCTTTCCTTTCTCAATAATATCAGGCATTTTAAAGATTTTGACTCTACTAACTCACGTCGTGGTATCATTAATGCATGCAAAGTATCAGTTCTAATTCTTATTAAACATTATTAATTTAGACTCACAACTTATGAAAAAGATTTTAGTTTTTGCATTTGTGGCTCTGGTTATTGCTGCTAATGCGCAACAGTGGACAATCCAAACCAGTGGGACAACTCAGACCTTGTTTTCAACGCATTTTACTGATGGAAATACTGGGTATGCAGTGGGATGGAATGGTACTATCCTTAAAACCACTAATGGAGGCACATCTTGGGTCTTTCAAACAAGTGGAGTTACTTCGTCACTAAATTCAGTGTTCTTTACCGATGCAGTTACAGGTTACATTGGAGAGGGTACTGGACATGTTCTAAAAACTACCTCAGGTGGCTCGAGTTGGGTGTCGATATCAACCCCCACTTCAAATTCAATTGATTGTATTTTCTTTCCCTCAGCTAATACTGGTTATGCAGTGGGAGCAGGTGGTACAATATTAAAAACCATAAACAGTGGAGCAAGTTGGACTTCGCTGACATCTGGAACTTATAACCAATTTACATCTGTTTATTTTACTGATGTGTCAACTGGGTACATCGTGGGACAAGGAGGAATTATTAAGAAGACGGTAAATGGAGGCACAACCTGGATTGATGAAACAAGTGGTACATCAAGCTACTTATTTTCAGTTCGCTTCGTCAATTCTTCAACAGGATACATTGTTGGGGCTAATGGTGTAATTTTAAAAACAAGCAACAGTGGAACAACCTGGATTCTACAAACATCCGGGATTTCTTCCTCATTAAATTCAGTCTATTTTATTGATGTTTCAACAGGATGGGCTGTCGGAGCATATGGAATTATTCTTACTACTTCTTCAGGGGGCAATTCTTGGTTTCAACAGACTAGTCCGACGAGCAATGCTTTGAAATCAGTTTATTTTCCACTTTCCACTCCGGGATTCGCAGTCGGGATAAATGGAACAATATTGAAATATTCAAATTGCACACCTCCACCTGCTCCTGGTGTAACCGTAACGAATAATTGTGGAAACTCGGTTCTAACTGCGACCGGTTATACCGGAACTCTACTATGGAGCACCGGTGAAACTACACCTTCTATTACAGTGACGACTCCAGGAACCTATACCGTAACCCAGACGGTAAGCGGTTGTTCCAGTGCTCCAGGAAGCGGAACGGCTGCCCCCTTTGCTTCTCCACCTGCTCCCGGTGTAACCGTTACCAATAATTGTGGGAACTCGGTTTTAACTG
>CAYJNJ010000027.1:30187-30325 GCA_964371595.1 uncultured Bacteroidales bacterium
ATTGTGGGAACTCGGTTTTAACTGCGACCGGCTATACCGGAACCCTACTTTGGAGTACTGGCGAAACGACACCTTCGATCACAATAACAACTCCAGGGACTTATACGGTAACCCAGACGGTGAGCGGTTGTTCCAGTG
>CAYJNJ010000027.1:30425-44754 GCA_964371595.1 uncultured Bacteroidales bacterium
CTCCAGGAAGTGGAACGGCAGCACCATTAGCTATTCCACCTGCTCCCGGTGTAACTGTTGCCAATAATTGCGGGAACTCTGTTTTAACGGCAACCGGTTATACCGGTACCTTACTTTGGAGCACCGGCGAATCGACACCTTCGATCACTGTAACGACTCCAGGAACTTATACGGTAACACAGACGGTGAGCGGTTGTTCCAGTGCTCCAGGAAGTGGAACGGCAGCACCATTAGCTATTCCACCTGCTCCCGGTGTAACCGTTACCAATAATTGTGGAAACTCGGTTTTAACTGCGACCGGCTATACCGGAACTTTGCTATGGAGCACCAGTGAAACGACACCTTCGATCACAGTGACGATTCCAGGAGATTATACGGTAACACAGACAGTAAACGGTTGCTCAAGTACTCCAGGAAGCGGAACGGCAACACCCATAGCCCCTCCACCTTCTCCCGATGTAACCGTTACCAATAATTGTGGAAACTCCGTTTTAACTGCGACCGGTTATACCGGAACTTTGCTTTGGAGTACCGGTGAAACGACACCTTCTATCACTGCGACAATTCCAGGAGATTATACGGTAACACAGACATTAAATGGTTGCTCCAGTGCTCCAGGAAGCGGAACTGCTGTTCCGTTAGCCCTTCCCCCTGTACCAGTTATAACACAGATTGGGGAAAGCCTGGAATCTTCACCAGCTGAATTTTATCAATGGTTTATTGACTTGTCACCAATACCTGAAGCTAATGGACAAACCTATACACCGATTATAAATGGAAGTTACACAGTTGAAGTTACAGATGGTAATGGATGTTCTCAAACCTCTTCTGCCTTTTTGGTTTTATGGGTAAGCACGGCCGAATTTGAAATTTCAAATGCTATTCACCTATTTCCAAATCCTTCCGCAGAATTTTATACGGTAACATCACCTCAATATATGACCTTCAATCAGATTGATGTCTTTGATGCCACTGGGAGACTGATTGAATCATGTGTTTTACCTGATTTAACCTCTAAACAACAGTTTGATTCTACGTGCTTATCGATAGGGACTTATATAATTTCTGTTCATACATCAATGGGCATGATGTTTAAAAAACTAACCATATTTCGTTGAATATCAGGGCGAAAGTCAGGCTATTTTTAACAATAATCAAATATAAAAAATTATTAGAACGTTTTTAAATTCATTTCGCCCTCTTGCATGTATACTTTGTCTATCATAAGCAAAATCGCATGTCCTATTAATCCAATTTTTGTACATGCGTTTTTGCTTATTCATGGTAATTCTTTGTACTTTTATTTTGTACTCTAAATGCTGGATAATGGAATCGTATTTATTTTGTTACCAGGGAAATTCAGTTTATCCATTCTCCTTTGACTTTTTCCACGTTCCAAATAGTTTAAATTTTTATAATAAACGAAATGAACGATTTGCCAGATAAAAACAATCCTCCTTTTAATGATGAAGAGCCAAAAAAGCCCTTGCAAGATATACAAAAATTGCAGGAGGAGAATTTAAAGGACCATATAAAAAATGAAATGGAATTGGATCCTTGGCAAGATCTAATCTCCGAACTTAATGAAGAAAATGAATCCGATTTCGATGAGCAAGATAATATAGAAACCACGATACAAAAATTGGAAGAAATACGAAACCGATTGAGGTTACGTAGAGCTGAACTACCTGAATTAACTGACTCTGAAATAGAAGAAAGTCCCGTAATTCCTTATAGCAAAATACTTAAAACAAGAGAATCTGCGATTGCTTTCAAAACAAAAGCGTTGCAATCCATTCAAAAATTGATAGACGATAATGACATTTCAGGAGTAAATGAGACCATGGGTGATTACCTTACCCGTGCAAGAAAAATATTCACGGATGAATATCATCTGGGAAATTCGTTTTATGAAAAAGGTGAATATCAATCAGCTGGTAAAATTTATGATGTTGGTATTCTAATAAATCCTTCATTCAGCGAAATGTTGTTCAATAGAGGATTATGTAATTACAACTTAAAAAAATTTCCGGTTTCAAGCGAGGATTACAAAGTAAGCCTTATTCTTGATGGGTCTAATCCTGTGATTTATAACAATCTTGGTGATGTTTACTATCGGCAACAAAGGTTCCCTAAGGCAATAAAATGTTATACAACCTCATTGAATCTTAATCCCCATTATTTAAAGGCATTTTATAACCGGGGTCTTGCTGCTTGTTGCCTGCAGGATTATAAATGTGGAGTAAGCGATTTTTCAGAAGTTCTTTCATTGAATTCTACGTTTGCTGAGGCTTATCATATTCGCGGACTTGCTTTTGATTATTTGAACAGGCTCGATGAAGCAATCCGGGATTACAACGCAGCCCTTACCAATAATCCTGATTTTACGGAAGCAAAACTACATAAGCGAATAGCTGAACAACGAAGGGATTCTGGTGTTGTAAATCCAATTACAGTTTCTGGTAATACTGTTGATAGTCTTATCAAACATGCAAATGTTGAACATACAAAGCAGGTAAACTATAGGAAAAAACAAGAAAAGTCATGGGTACGACTGCAATCTATCATCAAAACAAAGAGAAAGAGCAACATTCCTGCGATTAGTCAATATCTCATTAATACTTCAGATGTAATTGAATGGATCATGGAATTGAATGATCCTGATGTTTTCTCTTCCATCCTAAAAGAAATAGAAACCACATTGGACCTGTCGGTACTGTTAAATGGATTAAAACAAATTTGGCAGATTACCGAATTTGAAGACTTCACTGAGGATAAAATGTTTTTTCTTGCCAGGTTGATGATTGCCATCGAATCAAAACTCTGCGATGCTTTCACATATCATTCGGATAAACTTTTAGAACAAAAAGAATATGAGAGTGCTCTCTATTATACTGCATTCGCTTTGGATTTGATTAAGGTGAGTGTAAAAAGTGTTGCGGACAGGTACCATTCTGTTTCTGAATTATACCTTAAAATGGCCGAAATTGCCTATCTTTTAATGGGTAATAATAAATCATATCCATCTAAGTATTGTATTCTGTTCTTTAATTCTTTGGAAAAGTGCTCTGAAAATGAAAATAATAATCATAAAAGAAATTTTTTCATTCATTTATGGAAAGCCCGATTCTATAATGAAAAAGAAATTGATCCGAATCGAGCCATTGATGAATATGCAACTGTTATCGAAATAATAATGAATGACGATTCTATTGAAGCTGAATACAAATATATTTTAAAGGAAGCTTTTTATAATCAAGCTAAATTATACTTTGAACAGGCGGATTTCGAGAAAGCTGCTGAACTATTTGATGAACTCGTACAAGTGGATATCGATTATTTAGATAGTGTATATAAACTTATCATTTGTTACTATAATTTAAATGATTCTCACAATCTGGCCTTAACTGGTTGCAGAGGCATAAAGCGTAATTATCATTTTACTTTCCCCGTTTATGATATTTATTTTAGTGATAACGTGGAATTAATTGAGATGGTAAAACATTTTCTTGATGAGAATTATACAGCCTTTGTTTTAGAAAAAAGCGGAATGGAAGTTTTGTTGTTCTCATACCTTTTTCAACTGATTGAACACACATCTCAATCAATATGTATTTTGGAGCTCCAGTATAAAACGCTTTCGAATTTTGAGAAACTAAGGTTAGCTTTACTTTATGAATATGAAATATCAAACGAAATGAATCTTGGTCCCGAAAAAGAATCACTTTTAGATAAAAAATATGAGAGAATCATTGAAATTCGAGAATCGCTGCCTCACAGTTTACCTGATGACCTATCAAACCTTGAACAATTGTCCTTGGCATACAATGGGTTCATAATAGCAAAAGAAGCATTTAAATTCTCTTATTATGAAGAAGAGAAAAATAAATCAATTCTTAATAAATCTATCAGATTAGATAAAGAGTTACTTGATTTTAAAGAAACATTACCTGACAAAGAAAGCTGGTACTGGGCAAATTATTCATTCGCTGTCTCGCTTTTTAACCTTGCTTTTCATTACATCGACAAAAAATATTACTATCTCAAAGAAGCTGAAGGCTATCTCAAGAAAGCCTTAAAATGTGATGCTACAAATAGCATTCTGAGAGGTAGCTCAATAATGTTGCTTTCATCCATTACAAGTGTCAGAAATTCCCCTTCCATTAATGAAATCATAGAAAATAATGAATTAACGTTAATGTTTTGCCAGAAAATCCTTTCAAAAGCAAAAAAATATGAGAATTCCCTACTTGACGCTTACTTATTAACAGGTACTTCATATGTTAAAAAAGCCTTTATTAGCAGAGATCAATTCAGTAGATATATTAATCATGCAATCTCCGCATTCAAGAAAGCTAGTGCTATAAAATTGAGAATTAATATTATACATCCTTATTTTGACATCGCGAGGTGTTTTATTTATATTAACCTTTTCAGCAAAAAACTAACAAATGTTTTAAAAGCAAATGTCGAAACGCTTGATTTTGAAGAGATTATTAATAAAGACAAAAAAGAGTACTTCAGTTACAAACTATTACTAGCTCAAGTGGACTATATTTTGAATCTTGAGTCAGCCTCCCTTCAGGAACTTCTCAATAATATCGAGGTCCTTAATACATATAACATTCTTGGGAAGGTATATGCCATGAAAGGTTTAAATAATGGTGAACTTTCCGATCTCAAATCTGCTGTAGAAAAGTTAGTAAATGAAGAAGAACTCTGGCCTGCTGCGGTTATCTCTATGATTATCGCGGACAGGTATTATCAATTAAATGATACAACAAATTATTTCAAATTCCTTTTCGATGCAAGGAATATTTTCATCAAAACATCACTTTCTCTTAATTCCTTCGCTGGGTTTATCATGGGACTTTATTGCGAAGATAAGACCGAGTGTCATCAATCTGTCAATCCTACTTATAACGCTGTCAAAGATTTTTTTAATGGAAAGAAGCTGTTTGAAATGCTGGATTGTTTCTTATCCCCCGAAATGAAAGATAAACATAAATTAGCTTTTGTAATGGAAGGCAGTATAATAAATCTGATTGCTACAAGAAATCTTGAGACATTAAAAAATACTTTCGAACCATTGGAAGATAAATTCAGAGAAGCCCTTCAGCTAAAAGAACACTTGTTGATTGGTTTTGAAACAGATAAATCGGATAAATCGAAGCAAAAATTATTGGAAGAAATTTATTTCAACGGTTTTTATAGCTTCTATAATTTCAACTCAGACTTGAATTTCTCATATTCACGCGTTTCTTCTTTCATGGAAAAGGTGAAAGAAGATCAAAAAGATGAAATAACTTACCAATATAAAAAACCTATTCAATTATTAACAAAAACAAATTCTCTTGACCCTCTAAGGAGTATTAAATATTTAATTCATGAAATAAATTTAGTCCGAGGAATTTTAAAACCTTCCGATAAGGTTTCTCTTGATGCAGCAAAAGAACAAGTTAAACGCATAATTCGAATTATTGACGGTTTTCATTATAAAGACTTCCTTAAATATAAGAAAGATCTTTGGCAATTTAGTAATGCTAATGATGTCAAAGGACTACTTTCCGTATTGGAGGATTATGTTGTTTATATTGACAAAAAATATACATTACTTGAAGTTTTTCATAGACTTAGAAAAATATACAACCAGAACTACATTTTTTTTGATTCTAATTTGCAGAGCGTTAAGTATATGAATAAAACTGAAATGGTGAAACTTGAAAGGGCACTAGGATTACTTATTCAAAATGCCGTTGATGCCATTGTAAATATTGATGATCCAAAAATTGTCGTAAAGATAAATGCTGAACCCGACTTTTATCTTATTAAAATTCAGGATAATGGTCAAGGCATGGATCAATACACTCAAGAACAATGGGAAAGTAGTAATAAATATTCATCAAGGGAAAATGGGTCTGGTGTTGGAAGAACTCTTGCAAGAGATCATATAAACGAAATTGGAGGAATTTTGCAGTTAGCATCCTCTGCACCTGGAAAGGGAACTGTTATTGAGATTGTTTTAGGAAAATAAACTTGAAAATCATGGACACTCAGGAAAAAACAATATTGTGGATTGATGATGAAGTCTTCGATCCAGATTACCAATGGCGAAAGACTGATCTGGTAAATAACATATTAAGCAAACAGTATAAGGGAATTCGAATACAACCTTTTTCAAATGGTATTGACGGTATTCAATATTATGAGAAATTTTATGAAAATATCAATCTAATTGTTGTTGATAAATGGTTTAGGAAGACGCGTCCAGAGAAACTAGTTAGCTGGATTCTGGATTTAGACCGCAAATTGCAATGTTTAAAATATCCGGATTGTGAAATTAATGCTATAGAAAGAGCTCGGGAACGTGAAGGTTTTTATATTATTAAACAAATTCGAAAATTAGAGGAAGAGAAACATTTAAGAAAGAAGGACGTTTTAATGGTGACAGCAGTTCCCGATGAGACCGATAAGGGCGTTTTGCTTTCATTAAATTCGAATTATTTTGATTGGACAAATGGCGTTGATTCATGCGTAAAGCTAATTATTGGTATTCTAAACAAGCCTCACTTCGATCATGGAATTCATCCTCATTCATATTTAAGTGAAATTAATTTTGCTGGCAAACATGATTCAGAGGTATTTTTATATGGAGAATCTGGGGTTGGTAAGAGTTATTATGCTGAATATATCCATATGAATAGTTGCAGAAGGGGGGAAAAATACATGAGAATAAATACATCTGCTCTAACTGAAAGCTTAATAGAATCAGAACTTTTCGGTTATGAAAAGAATGCACATAACCGAGCCTTCGAAACAAAAAAAGGAAAACTTGAGGAAGCAAATGGTGGTACTGTATTTATTGATGAATTGCAAGATACCCCTAAAGATGTTCAAGCCATATTGGTTACATTATTTGATAAAAAACCATTCAAAATACAACGAGTTGGAGGTAATGAAGATATTAATTTGAATATTCGAATAATATGGGCAACTAATGTTAATCTTTCTGAGCAGGTTAACAGAGGGACATTTAGACACGATTTAGCTAACAGAATAACTTCTCTATCACAGATAATAATTATTCCTCCATTGAATGATAGACGCCACGAAATTCCTAATTTCTGTAATATATTTCTACATCAACTTTGCCAAGAATTTAAAACAAATATTACATTATCAAATGAAGCGAAAAGATATTTCGAGCAACGTGACTACACAAAAGATAATCTTTGGGGAATACAAACAGTTTTAAGACCAGCATTCATAAGATCACAAATTCTGGAAAAGCATGAAATCGATATTGAAAATTTGGGCGAATCAACATCTCCTAACAAAGTTGTAAGTACAAGTATTGAAATGATAAGTGTAATTAAAGATCGTATTTTCTTAAGGAATGGTAATTATCAGGAATTTGGTTTATCTTGGAAGATGTTAAGAAAGACTAATCGCGAATTATTTCTGGCAACTGGAATTGCCTTTAGGTTAAAATATTCTAAATGGACAGCAGTCCGCTTAGATAGTGTGCAAAAAGCTTTGAATATCCCTTTAGAGGAAATGAATAATTTCAGGAGCAATTTTAATGGATTTGACTTCGACAAACCTTGTGAAGACGAAAATATTAGAAATATCATTACAATAGTATTCGGAGAAGAAACATGGAAACTCTTGTGCCCGGAAATATAATTATGCCGGATAAATTCAGTTTTGTATTAAATTTCATCTAAATTAATCAATCGGCATCGGTCGTTTGGGTGTATTATGAAATATTTATTGTAGATGTAAGCTTTCCCCCTCGTTGTAACTGAAAATCTCATCATGCTTGAACTTGTCAAGGTATGAAAATATAGAGAAAATTCGTTGCAAGAATCTGATTTTTATCCAAAAATTATAACAAATATTATCTAATTACTTTTTCTAAATATATAGAATACTATTCTAAAGTAATTGTCATTCAATTCATTAAGTTTTCTCTTATTTGTCTGCGTCTTCTTTGGTATAATATTTTCCTTTATCGAGGTGAACTAACACCTCAAAAAAATGAAAACACAAATCACTTCAGACATTATCATGGTTAGACCTGATTATTTTGGGTATAATCCAGAAACCTCCCTAGATAACCATTTTCAATTAAATGGTGGAGATGAAAGAATAATCCGTTCACGAGTACTTAAAGAATTTGCTAAAGCACAAAACAAATTAAGCGAACATGTAAATATATTTACGCTTCCTTCAAGGAAAGACATCCCAACACCTGACGCCATCTTTCCTAATAACTGGTTTATGACGATTGAAAATGATTTAGTACTTTGTCCAATGAAGTATCAAAGCAGAAGGAATGAGATTCAGCCTAAAGCCTTACGAAATTTACTTAATGAAAATGGATTTGGAGTTCATTTCAATTCTTATGTACATTATCAATTCGATAATATCGCCTTGGAAGGAACAGGTTCTGTAGTATTTTCCAGAGATCATGAGGTTGCATTTGCTGCTGCGTCTGAACGGACAAATGAAGAGCTTTTTAATGAGGTATGTGAACAGTATGGTTATAAACCTGTATATTTCTTTTCTTCTGATGAAATGAAGATGCCTTACTATCATACAAACGTGATTTTGAGTATTGGAAAATACTTTGTCGTAGTGTGTGAAAAGGCCATTCATTATTCTTGCCGATCATTTGTAATGAATGAACTGAAGGCTCTTGGCAAGGAACTTTTAACTATTTCACAAGAACAAGTCCGACACTATTGTGGGAATATCCTCGAACTTAAATCAAAAAAGGAAGATTCAAAAAGTATCATTGTGATGTCAAGCAATGCATTTCAAGCATTTCATGAGGATGAATTGCTTAGATTAAGCGAATTTGGAGATATTATCGATATTGATATTCCCAACATAGAAAAATCAGGTGGCGGTAGTGCTCGCTGTCTTTTGGCTGAGGTTTTTCTTGAGAAAAAGTCAGAAATGATTATTTCGGACAAATAAGGCCACCTATTTCGGCGTAAAGTAGGCCAGTTAATTGATCTTTAATAATTATAAACGTGTTGTTTATTAAATAGTTGATCCTTAATGATTTTTAACACTTTGATTGTTAATAACTTGTGTTCTTTGAAATGGTGGTTTGTGTCAGGATTTTGCGTAAATTTATACAAAACCCTACAAATTATGATGAAAAAATTACCCAAAAGACCTCAGCTGGAGATGTTCAAAACAACCCTGGTCAGTTTCATTCATCCCGAGCATGAATTGTGTTTGCTGGCCTAGAAAACGAATGGGATTCTTTCGGGAAAGATTTTAAACCTTGAGCAGACCGTAAGGTCCAATCCAGAAAATGGTTGGCTTTTAAAGTTAAAGCAAATGTATATCCTTGGGACGAAACAGCGGTTGAAAGATATCTTGAAAATCCATGATGATATGTTTTGCTTTGAAATGACTGGCCTGGTTTACCCCGTAATGGGTGGCAAAGTACAGTCCGAAAATGTTGCCTATTCCAAGCAATAAAAAAACTAACATATTAACCGGGCATTGATTTATCTTAGAATTGTTCCAAATTAGCGACATGTTTATAAATTAACTATATAAATTATTGACAATTAGCATCTATAATATTAAATTTACCTTCAACTTATTAAAACCAACCAATCCCTTTTACTATAAAAAAATCAAACCCTGCGTTCATTTATTTGATAAGTTTTCGGTTTTAAGAAAAACTAAATTCAGAATAGATATAAATCAAGAAGTATATAACATTAATGCAAATATTGTTTTCGAGTGATCAGAAGCTAATAAGGTAACATTTTCTAATACCATAATAATTCCTGCTTGATTATCTTTTTAATCCGCTCGAATTTCAGCTTTTGGACACCGTTTAATTATATCTTAAATATTTCTTAGTTATGAGTGATCCTAAAACCATAGTCAATAGCATAGAAAAAAGTGTTTTAGTTATTGGACCTAGTATAATTCTTGATAAAAAAGGCAAATCCTTGCCTGCAGCTTTCTCAGAAATATACGCAAAAAACAATCAAGGATTAATTAAGTATTATTTCGAACATGACAACTTGATAAAACCAACCAACAACTATTCAATTATTGAAATATTAAAAGAATATTGCAACTTTTATGAGAATGAGTTTTCAAAAGAAGTATCTACTTTATATAATAAAATCTCACAGATACCATTCCCCTTGATAATATCATTAAATCCCGATGAAACATTAATTAATTGCTTTAAACAAAATAACAGAGCCTTTGAGTTCGATTATGTAAGCCAAAGCAAGAAAAATGTCAATGATATTGAACCAACAACTGATAAGCCCTACCTGATTAATCTTCTTGGAGTGACTAAAGATCCTGAATCGCTAGTTCTCACTTACAGCGATTTATTCAAATACCTGGCAAACACATTGCATAATGGTTTTCCATCTCAAGTTGACAAGTTCCTACAAAATGCAATCAGCATTACTTTCTTCGGAGTAGATTTCGATAAGTGGTATTTTCAATTACTTGTACAGTTACTTGTAAATTCATCACAGAAGTATGTAGACCTGCGCCTGGCGACTCCAGACCTTTCTTATGATGATAACGTCCATTGCATTTGTAAAAATAATTTTGAAATCCGGTTTGTTGGACCGGAAGTCATGAGTTTTATAAATGAATTGAATTACCATTTTAGGAAGAAAGATGAGAAAATAGGCAATGAAAATACTCAATCCATTGATAAAGATTTTCAACCTGAAATCTTTATTTCTTATTGCTCCAGAGGCGAGGGAGAAATATTCAAAGACAGCTTAGTAAAAAAAGCTCAGGAAGCCAATCTCCCATTGACTGACTACAAAGATAATATGATTTACAAGGGAGATAAATGGAAATTTATGAAAAGGCTTGGGTGGGGTAAGTGCATTATCATTATTCTGTCAGAAGAATATTTCCAATCTGAAAATTGTATGTTCGAACTGAAAGAAATTATATTGAGGGATAAGGATTTTGAAGATAGGATTTTCCCAGTAGTTATATCAACCAATGAGTTCAATATTGAAGATAATTGGAAGGCCTTTAGCGAGTTTTGGAAAACAGAAACTAAAGAATTTAAAGAAAATTTAATAGAATTGGGAGCTGATGAAATAAGAGATAATATTAATGCTTTAAAAAGAAAAGAAGAAATATTAAAATCCATTCCAATTATACAAAAATTTATTGATAATACAAATTATTTGGTATATAAAAATGGCAATTCTGACATATTCTCTCCTCTATTTAAGGAAATTACTATGAAAATTCAACTTGATCTTAGATTATAATAAAATTCTAAATGAATAAAAAAATAATACATAGATATCCTGGAGTTAAATCTTTTGAAGGCAAAGATGAAATACTTTTTAAAGGACGTGAGAAAGCTATAAATGCTCTTATGGATCTTATTATCGTATCAAAAACGGTTCTCTTTTATTCAAAATCCGGATTAGGTAAAACCTCACTATTAAACGCCGGGCTTGTACCAAAATTACTTAAAGATAATAGCTACAATTTAAGTCCATTTATAATAAAACTTGGAGTAAATTCCGTTAACGCAAAAGTTTCTCCAAAAGATCTCTTAATAAAACAAATAAAGAACCATGCCCATTCTACTTCGCTGGATAATTATCCCACACTTAGTGAATATAATACACTTTTTTATTTAAAATCTATTCAATTTGTTAATCCCAAAACAATAAATGTTTTGATTTTTGACCAGTTTGAAGATTTATTTTCATATTCGCCCCCGGAAATAGATGAATTCAAAAAAGAATTGAACGAAATACTATATTCAAGAACAACAAAAGATTTCAGTGACAATCTAATCAAACTTAATCAATCTAACCCTGATATTTTTTCAACAGAACAATTAAACCGGCTCTCTTCTAATGTAAATGTCAGATTAGTATTTGCAATAAGAAGTGATTATCTAAGTTCGATTAATAGGTTAACGGATTTACTTCCCAATCTTCTAAATACTTATTATGAACTTTTACCTCTTTCCGAAGGAGAGGCCAAAGATGCTATCATTGAACCAGCAGCTTGCCTTGACAATACTTTCACCTGTCCTCCTTTTGCATATGAGGAAGAAGTGATTTTAAAAATAATTAATGTATTGACCGAAAAACACACTAAACCGATTGAAACGTACCAATTACAGTTAGTTTGCAGATATGCTGAAGATTACATTATTACAAATAATCCTAAAGATAGAACTCTTAAATTACAAAATTTAGGAGATATAGAAAAGATATATTCAACTTACTATGAAACCCTTATTAACAATATTTCCACGCAAGATGCAGATGAAAAGAAACGCCTTAGAGTACTATTAGAGGATAAATTTGTTTATCAACCTGACAAAAGAAGGATGCCGGTCCCGATTAGGATGATTGAAGAAAGCATCTCAGAGAAAACATTTAAAGAGCTAATTGAATCTGGTTTAATAAAACCATCACCATATCAAACCACTCCGTCTTATGAGCTTTATCATGATATTTTAGTTGATCCTCTGCATGATTCCTACAAATTGAGGATTGCACAAGAGGCGGAATTGAAGAGAAGAGAGGAAAAAACCAAAAAAGACAAAGCAAAACGACGGCGTTGGATTTTATTTATCATTTCAATCGCTGCATTGATTTCAATAGCATTCGCTATTTTCGGATTTATTAATAAGTCAATTGCAGAATCCGAAAAATATACAGCTGAAAGAGAGAGGGATAAAGCAACAATAGAAAGACAAAATGCAGAAAATGAAAAAAGAAATGCTGAAGCCGCTAAAAACGAAGCGAAAAATGAACAAATAATTGCTGAATCAGCTAAAGTGACTGCCGAATTGGAAAGAAATAATGCTATAGAATCCAATAAAAAAGCCTTAACTGCAAGAAAGCTTGCTGATTCTGCATTGACTGTAGCAAATAATATTCTGGCTCAATTATATTTTTACGATGATAAAATTGCTGTAGCAGTAATGAAAAATCCAAAGAATGATGAAAAATTATATGGCTTTATCGATAAAAATGGAAAGACGAAAATTGATTTTAAATATGATGAGGCTTCTTTATTTAATGAAAACACTGGTTATGCCACAGTTAAAAGAGATCGCAACCTGTTTTTAATTGATACTACTGGAAGAAAAGAATACCTGTTTTGTGATGATGTTAATAGAATCGAACATTCAGTGGAAGCAATCGATTTGAGAAATAGCAAATTATCTGAAATTCCTAACGCCATATTCGACTTAAATTCACTTAGTATCTTATTACTTTCAAATAATAAGATAGATCTAATTCCGGAAAACATTTCACACTTGGCGGATAGCATATTCTTCCTGGATTTATCAGATAATTATATCAACAAAATTCCTTCTCAAATAGGAGATCTTGCCAGATTGAAAGTGCTAAATATTAATAGCAACTCTATTTCTTTTGTGCCAAGCGAAATTGGGCATTTAATTAATCTTGAAAGATTAGGATTAAGCCGTAATAAAATTGAGTATTTGCCTCCTGAAATTGGGCAACTGACAAAATTAACTAAAATTGACCTTTATAGAAATGATCTTCAAAGTGTTCCTCCCGAAATTAGCAACCTAAATAAAATCTCGGAATTAAATTTTTCTAATAACCAATTAACAATTATTCCAAGTGAATTGGGACAATTAAGCAATCTTATATCCCTAAGCGTTGCGAATAATAGACTTCAATCTCTACCTCCTGAAATTGGTAATTTAGTTAATTTACAAGTTCTTATATTATCAAATAATAAATTGGTTGAATTACCCATCGAATTAGGAAACCTCTTAAGATTAAATAAAATAGATTTTCAAAAGAATTTGATTGAATATTTGCCTAACCAAATCGGCAAACTCACGAACATAAAGGAAATAGATATTTCTAATAATTCTCTATTCTCCTTGCCAGGAGAAATCGGAAACTTAATAAATCTTACGACGGCCAACTTCAGAAATAACAACATCGCATTCCTACCCTCAGAAATTGGTAAATTGGAGAGCTTAGAAAGTTTAGATATTTCTAATAATTTACTGACCGGTTTACCTGATGAAATTACTAAGTTGAAAAACTTAAAGACTCTCAATTTAAGAGGAAATGAAATACCAGAAGACATAATATCTCATTTGCAGGATTTATTACCAGATTGTGAAATATTAAAATAACAGATCCTCATCATTCATTAACCTATTGGTTGTTATTTATTTATGCTTTCAAATATGTTACTCATTCAGGAGTTTATGGAATTTAAACAAACCTCTGCAAATTTTAATGTAATAAATTACCGAGATGGCATCAGTTATAAA
>CAYJNJ010000028.1:0-32113 GCA_964371595.1 uncultured Bacteroidales bacterium
GCTTTATACAATGGCAATGACATGTCACATTTCACCATGGAGGTATATGACCGGTGGGGAGGAAGAATCTTCAGATCAGAAAACATCCTTCTTGGTTGGGATGGAAAGAAAAACGGCAATCCTTGTCCGGGAGGAGTTTATGTTTATAAGATCGTGTTTGCAGTTGATGGAGTGCCGTGGAACCAGGAAAGAGTGGGGACGGTGATGCTGGTGAGGTAGAAAATCCCAAATTCCAAGCACCAAATTCCAAACAAATTCCTAAATCCCAAATCCGAAATAATCCGCGTAAATCCGTTGCATCCGTGTCATCCGCGTGCCATAAAAAGCACAGTGACAACGAATTTTCTCAAAACCTGGCCGGAATCTGGCGTAAACAAAAAACCACATATCGATTATCGCCAATAAAAAAAGTTGCCGCACCCTGCAACAACTTAACACTAAAGACTTAAGACTAAAGACTGTCTTCGTCTCCCCGCCAGGATTCGAACCTGGGACCCATTGATTAAGAGTCAATTGCTCTACCAACTGAGCTACGGAGAGTTTTGAGGCCGCAAAAGTACTAAAATATCTTTACATTTGTTCTTATGATTGAAAAAGATCATAATGACGAATCGGCTTTGCGGGTCAATGAAGGGATTGATCAGCCTGAGGCGCTGAATCCCGAAGCGGCTGACAAATTTCGTAAATCCATCCCGGCAGACCTTGATGCAGAGGCCTATGTGGCTGGGATCCGCTCGGGTAACCGCTCGTTGCTAAGCAAGGCTATAACGCTTGTGGAAAGCTCACTTCCACGCCACCAGGAGCTGGCACAGGAGATCATCGGGGCCTGCGTTCCTCATGCAGGAAAATCAGTCAGGGTTGGGATTACCGGAGTGCCGGGCGTCGGCAAAAGCACATTTATCGAGTCACTGGGCAAGTATCTTACCGCACGGGGACATAAGATTGCCGTTCTGGCCATCGATCCGAGCAGCCAGCGGACAAAAGGCAGCATCCTGGGCGACAAAACGCGGATGGAAGACCTGGCCAACGATCTGAATGCGTTCATCCGCCCTTCCTCATCAAAAGGCACACTTGGCGGCGTGGCAAGGAATACGCGCGAATCCATCATTCTTTGCGAAGCCGCAGGGTTTAACATCATCTTCGTCGAAACCGTCGGGGTAGGGCAGTCGGAAACTGCCGTCCATTCGATGGTCGATTTTTTCCTGCTGCTGATGCTGGCCGGCGCCGGCGACGAGTTACAGGGCATCAAGCGCGGCATCATGGAAATGGCCGACGCCATCGTGATCAACAAAGCCGATGGCGATAACATCAAAAAAGCAGAACTTGCAGCAAGAGAATATAAGAATGCCCTTCACCTCTTCCCCGCTTCCCCTTCGGGTTGGAGCCCGATCGTACTTACTGCCTCTTCCACGGCGGGTAATGGCATACCAGATACCTGGCAAATGGTGGAGCAATACACCGCAATGACAAGGGCTTCGGGCTTTTTTGAAACCAGGCGGAAAGAACAGGCGTTACAGGCGTTTACAGATACCATAGAAGAAACTATCAGACAGCGGTTCTACCATGATCAATTAGTGAAAAGTCAATTACAGTCTCTCCAGCAGGATATATTATCAGGCAAGATCAGTCCGTACGCTGCAGCCAAGAAGCTTATAGGGGATTAGAGGTCCGAAAATCGTACATCGAAAATTCACATTTGGTGCGTTCACATTCCACCCCGGGTTAAAACCCGGGGCTATTCAAATTTGATCCCTTCGGGATCGGGGTATGATTAAATAAAATTCCCCCTCTCCGACTGGAGAGGGGGCAAGGGGGTGAGGTTGCCGAATTACGCTTCCTGCTTATTATGGATAATTGAAGCCAGGATGCTGATGACCAGGATAGAGCAGATCACTATCAGCGACATATTGGTGCTTATTTCAAAGATATCATGCGTCAGCATTTTGAGGCCGATAAAGCCAAGCAGCGCTGCAAGGCCGACCTTCAGGTAGAAGAACTTGCTGAAGAAATGCGACACCAGGAAGAACAAAGACCTGAGCCCCATGATCGCGAAGATATTAGAGAAAAAGACGATATACGGGTCGCGGGTAACGGCGAAGATGGCAGGGACGGAATCGACGGCGAAGATCAGGTCGCTGAATTCAATCACCATCAATACGATGAACAAAGGCGTCACATAAATGATCCTGTTTTTCTTGATCCAGAATTTTTCACCCTCAAACCGGGGATGGACTGGAAAGAACTTTTTGGTGAGCCTGACCATGACGTGGTGTTCCACATCGATCTTTTCTTCCTTTTTTTTAAGGAAATCCATCAGCATCTTTACGGCGGTAAAGAGCAGAAAAAGTCCGAAAACATACATCACCCAGGCGAATTTGTAAATGATGGCCGAAAGGGTAAAAATGAAGATGAACCTCATTACGATCGCCCCGAGGATGCCCCAGAACAACACCCTTTTGTAATATTTTTCAGGAACGTTGAACGATAAGAAGATTAACAGGATCACGAAAACATTGTCGAGACTGAGGGAATATTCAATGATATAGCCAGTCAGATACTGGAGGGAGAGGTTTTGATTGAATACGTTTTTCGCCTGGTCAAATGTCAGTCCTTCAATTGTGATTGGATGCTGGAATTTATCAATGCTGAGCTGTATGTCGGCAAGATTTTTTATCCCATGGATCATCTCGCCGTTATGTCTTATAAAAAAGTAAAATCCAATGGAAAGGCTTACCCAGATTGCGGTCCAGATGACGGATTCTTTTAAGGAAACAATATGACTATTTTTACTGAAAACGCCGAGGTCAATGAATAGCAATAACAGGATCACGACCAGGAATCCTGCGAAAAATATCATTTCATTGCTGATAGCCATTTTGATCTATATTTTCCGCAAAGTTATACATAGTTTTTAAACCGTTTCTATATAAGGTTATAGGGTCTGTTTATATCTTAAAATTTTATATGTTTGCCCTCCCTAATAAAATACCAGACTAACTGCGGTACTTATGAAAGCTTTTACCGAAATGAACCCGAATCCGCTTGTTCAATACCTGAATAAACCATCTGATGAATTCACCCGTGAGGATATTATAAAATATGCCGAAGACCATAATATTGAGATGATCAATTTCCGGTATGTGGGATGGGATGGAAGGCTGAAGACGTTGAATTTCATTATTAATAACCGTCAGCACCTGGAAACCATCCTGACGATGGGGGAAAGGGTCGACGGTTCGAGCCTGTTTTCCTTCATCGAAGCTGGCTCCAGTGATCTTTACGTTATCCCCAAATACCGGACGGCATTTGTAAATCCTTTTACTGAAATACCCACGCTGGAAATTATCTGCTCGTATTTTAATAAAGATGGCCACCCCCTTGAAAGCTCACCTGAATATATCCTGCAGAAGGCGGATAAAGCGCTGAAAGAAAAAACGGGATTTGCGCTGGAAGCCATGGGCGAGCTTGAGTATTACATTATCAGCCCGAAAGAAGATTTATTTAAAGCAGTTGATCAGAGGGCTTACCATGAGTCGATACCTTTCACAAAGTGGGACCATTTGCGCACTGAGGCCATGCATGCCATAGCGCAGGCCGGCGGCCAGATCAAGTACGGCCATTCGGAAGTCGGGAATTTTGAGGTGAACGGCCTGCTTTATGAACAAAACGAGATAGAATTTCTGCCCTGCCCCTTAGAAAGCGCTGCCGAGCAACTTCTCATCGCAAAATGGATGATCCGTACCCTGGCATATAAATATGGGGTGAGTGTATCCTTTGCACCAAAGATCACCATCGGAAAGGCCGGAAGCGGCCTGCATATTCACACCCGGCTGATGAAAGACGGGAAGAACGTGATGATCGATAAAGGCAAGCTCAGCGATACGGCTAAGAAGATGATCGCCGGCTTCCTTGACCTGTCGCCGTCGCTGACTTCATTCGGGAACATCAACCCGACGTCTTACTTCAGGCTTGTTCCTCACCAGGAGGCCCCGACGAACATCTGCTGGGGCGACCGGAACCGTTCGGTACTCGTCCGCGTTCCGCTCGGATGGACGGGTGATGTCAACATGGTGCATGTCGCCAACCCTTTGGAGGAGGCCCCTAAAAACAATTTCTATGAAAAGCAGACGGTGGAATACCGTGGCGCCGACGGCTCAGCAGATATATACCTCCTGCTTGCCGGTCTTGCTGTGGCTGCTTTGCATGGACTCGAAATGAAAGATGCACTGACGTACGCTGAACGGACTTATGTTGATGTCAATATTTTTAAAGAAGAGCATAAAGACCGGGTCAAGGGACTTTCCCAGCTCCCCACATCCTGCTGGGAATCGGCTGAAGCGCTGGAGAAGCAAAAACCTCTGTATCTTAAATACGGCATTTTCACAGAAGGCATGATCGACTGGATAACCGGTTACCTGAAGACGTTTAATGATCAGCACCTGCGCCGCGACATCGGCAAGAACGAGGAAGAGATCCTGAAACTGGTGCAGCAGTATTTTAACTGCGGGTAGCCTCACCCCCAAGCCGACCTTCATCCAACGTTATAGCTTTTTACCTCACCCCCTTGCCCCCTCTCCAAACGGAGAGGGGGGAACCTATTCAGGTTTGTATCAGCCAAAATGACACGTTAATTTTAGATGCAAATGCCATAATGGCATTGAATTTCCTAATATTCCCTCCGGAACAATTGTTGAGAATTACGAACCCGTTATTACAGTTTTTAATTCAACATTCAACATTCAACATTCAAAATTATTTAGCTATGACATACATGAGATTCACCCACGACCCGGTAATGCGGATGTTAATGAACAATTTCAGGAACCAGGAAATGGAAACCGAACGTAAATGCCACTGGATGCCTGCAACCAACATCAGCGAAGACAAAGATGCCTATAAGATTGAAATGGCTGTCCCGGGATTCAATAAAGAAGATTTCAAGCTCAGCATGGAAAAACAGATCCTTACGGTTTCCACCGAAATCGAAAAGGAGCAGAAAAGCGGAGAAAATACTGAGCAACCATACAGGATGCGCGAATTCGGCCGAGGGAACTTCTGTCGTTCATTCTCCCTCCCGGAATCGGTTGACCAGGATTCAATCAAAGCAGAATACCTGAACGGGATTCTGACGATCAGCCTTCCGAAAAAAGAGGAAGTAAAAGTTACCAAAGAGATCCCGGTGGTTTAGCCACTACAGGATTGATTAAGTTGTTTTCATAATTGGTTTTTGGTTTAAATGAGAACCCGGCTCGAAAGGCCGGGTTTTTCTGATTTGTTTCGCGCAGATATTCGCAGATAAAGGCGCTAATTACGCAGATTTGATTTGCACATCAGCGGTGATCTGCGCTAAGATCTGCGGTAATCTGCGAGAAATATAAATTTAAACAAATTCTTTTTTAAGCTGCGCCACCCATTTGGTCAATCTCTCGGTGGTTTTAGCCGACTGGTTTTCCTGGTCGAGGATAAGCCCGACAAAAGCGTCATCACGGATCGCTTCCGATTCATAGAAAACATAGCCGCTTTTCGGCCATTTCCCTACTATTTTAGCTTTATCCTTGATCTTATTATACAGCATCCCGACACCGTCTGCAAAGCTGTCGGGGTAGGTATCCTGGTCGCCAAGGCCGAAAAGGGCGATCTTTTTCCCTTTCAGGTCGGTTTTTTCAACAATTTCAGAGAAATCTTCCCAGTCGTCCTGCATTTCGCCAACACCCCAGGTCGGGGTCCCAAAAACAAGATAAGGATACTTTTTAAGATCTTTTTCAGTAGCACCGTCAACATTGATCAGGTCGGCATTTTCTTCGCCCATGATCTGCAGGAGCTTTTCAGCGACCTTTTCGGTCTGGCCGGTGCTGGAACCGTAAAAGATCCCGATTTTTTTTGATGGCATTGTTTAGTGATTTGAAAATCGCTGCAAAAGTAAGGATTTTTTGTTTATTAAGATTGAGTTAAAATAGCGTTACATTTCTCAATGTTCATTTCACAATAACAATTACAAGGAATAGGATATTTATTGTTTTTGTGAATTGATATTGCGAAATGTCATATCTATTTGTCATAACTTTACTGAACACAACCAATCCGAAATATCCTGCCATGAAAGCAATTCATCTTGCCCTGTTTGTTTTTTTATCCTTATTAATACCTACAATTTCGCTATCCCAGTGGCAGTGGCAAAATCCATTACCCCAGGGAAATAGCCTCAATGACGTATTTTTCATTGATCAAACGACAGGCTGGGTTGTCGGTGATGCTGGCACGATCATGAAATCAACGGATGGCGGTCTAACCTATAACCTTGTCAATTATCTTACTCACGAGAATTTTTGTGCGGTTGAATTTTTCAATACCGATACAGGACTGATTGCCGGCAGTTCAGGGATGATCCTCAAAACTTCCGATGGTGGAGTGAACTGGAACCAGGTTGAGACAGGCATTAACGGAAATTTTACTGACATGTGTTTCATCAATTCAAACACCGCATGGTTAGCTACCGATGATGGAACAATAATTAAATCAACGGATTATGGCGATTCGTGGCAAGTGGTCTATAACAATCCTTCCATGCAATTCAAAAGCATTTCATTTGTGGATGAAGGCCATGGCTGGGCTGCCGGCTACAATGATTCTTATTATTCCGGTATGGTAAGAACCAGTGATGGCGGAAACACCTGGGTAAGTCTTGAGCCTCCTTTTGAGTTTGCACTCCTCGAAATATGTTTTACTGATACGTTGAATGGTTATGCCTACTCAAACAGTGGAGATTATGAGGATTTTCTGGCCAAAACGACTAATGGCGGTGATTCCTGGGAAAATATTGAGGGTGAGCTATATTACGGTGATTTTCACGATATTTATTTTACAGATTCTGATCATGGTTGGATAGCAGGATCTAGTAACACTATCCCGGGTTACTGGGGTATTTTATTTTATACTGATGATGGTGGGATGAATTGGTACCCGGGCGAAAATTTAGGGTATGAAAATCTTTTTTATTTTAATGCAGTTTATTTTATCAATAGTGAAACGGGCTGGATGGTAGGAAGTTTCGGTAATAGCCTTTACACCATTGACGGAGGGGAGCATTGGACAAAGATCAATCCAGGAGCAAATAGTTATGGCAGCCTTGAAGATGTTTTCTTTGTTGATGAAAATAAGGGCTGGGTGGTTGGCGGCGCATATTATGTGGGTTTTTCCAGGATTCTTCACACCTCCGATGGAGGAAATTCCTGGATTGAGCAAGTTGCCCCGACAGATAACATTATAAATAGTGTTTATTTTACAAGCCCTCTCGAAGGATGGATCACCTCGAAACGGTCGGCAGGGGGATGGTGGTCTGAAATATTTCACACCACCGATGGCGGTGATTCATGGGAGATCCAGTATTATATTGACTATGATCAGGGTACGTTTGAAGATATTTGTTTTACAGATGCCTTTCATGGCTGGGCTGTCGGAGAAGTGGGACATACTATTCCACCACCACTTCAATCACTGATTTACCATACCTGGAATGGTGGCGATACCTGGATGGATTATTCCTACCTGGCCTCAAATGCCATTTCATCGGTCTTTTTTACCGATTCACAGCATGGTTGGATGGCCGGCCACAAGGTCATTCTTCATACTTCTTCAGGAGGCCAGATCTGGAACGAGATATGGACAGGGCCCCATTATTTAAAGGATATTTTCTTCAAGGATGAATTACATGGCTGGGCCGTGGGCGACAGCGCCAGCAAGCATCCGTACAGGGATGTTATCATGCGCACTACCGATGGTGGAATGACCTGGGATGAGCAATTTCCCGGCCTGGGATCTTATGAGAAAAGTATATTTTTTACCGACAATGAACATGGCTGGATCGCCAGGGATGAGGGCGATATTCTTTATACTGTTGATGGCGGCATCACCTGGCAGCACATGTTCCTTAATACAAATAACGCATTAGGCGGGATATGGTTCAACGACATCGATCATGGGTGGGTGGTTGGCGGTTATGATGCCATTTTTCATATTGATAATGGAAGCATAGTTGGGGTGAAAGAAGAAGCCCCAGTAGTTCAAAGTTCAGAGTTCAAAGTGCAAAGTTATCCAAATCCGAGCGGGGGGATTGTCGATTTTCAATTTTGGATGGTCGATTTTCGATGGGGTTCATTGAAGATTTATGATATGCAGGGACAGGAGGTTTTAACGGTGCTGGACCGGAAGCTGCCGGCAGGAGAACACTCTGTCCGCCTCGATTTGTCAGCCTTACCTGCCGGGATCTACTTGCTGAAATTAACAGTGGGAAATGAAGCGGTGACCCGGAAGATTTTACTGAAATAATCACTCTTTCGGTTTCATCAACTCCATATACGGCCCATATTCCCGCAGTGATTCAAAATCAATGCATTGATGAATGTAACCGCCAAAACGGTTTCCCCGGGCAAATGATTCATTTAAAAGATTTACAGCCTTCCCAGGCTCACCCAAAAGGGCAGCTATGCGTGCAGACCAGAAAATCTGCCTGCCGAATAAGTAAGGCCGGTCGATTTGTCTAAGGGCCTCAGCATACTTTTTAGCTTCTTCTTTATGACCCAGCCTGGCTGCGATTACTCCCAGGTAACCGGTATAATCAACATCCTCCGGAAATTCTTCTGCCAGTTGGCTAAATAATGACTGTGATTCCTTATAATTCCCGGCCAGGTAGAGGGCTATGCCGTAATTTCTGAGGGCATCCGGCTCTGACGGATGGGTACTGAACCATTCCCCAGCCATAAAAAAATATTTTTCAGCTTCATGAGCATGCCCATGTGCACGAAGTTCTAGTCCTGCTTCAAGTATCAAATCACCTTCAGTATCTGATTTTGATGTAATTGAGCGGCATTTTTCAATGACATTGGCTATTTCATTTGTATTGCCTAATCCGGCATAAGCGCTGGCTTCATGTTCGTAAAACCATAAATTGCCAGGAAAATATTGCTGACCTTTCAAGGCTTCTGTAAGTTCCTTATTAAATTCACCGAGAATATGGAGTGCGGTGCATAAGACGGAAAGTCTCCAGGCGCCCATTTGATAATTGCTGTATTTCTGATAGGGGTAATCAATTTTTGCATAGGTTTCGACGGTCAATGCCGGCTTATTCAACCGCAGCGCACAAAGTCCGATCAGGTAGTTAGTTTGCCTGTCGCCGGGAGAAATGACATCAGCAAGGCTTAAATAATGCAAGCATTCCAGATAATTGCCTTTGATAAAAACGATATTAAAATCTAGCATATAGCGTTCAAACGTGGTAAGCCTGGCCCGGTTACGGTTGATAATCCCGAATACCGAATCAGCTTTGAAATAGTCGCCCTGTCCTGAATAAGAAGAAGCAATAAAAAACCTAGGTTGCATAAAAAGCGAATCGTTTTCAACAGACTTTATAAAATGATGGTTCGCTTTTTTATAATCGATCCCAAAATATTCCAGGCCTGATATATATTCACTGTATGCGGTAATTGAAGGTGGCTTTGATATTAACTGGATTTGCTGTGACTTGAAATGATAGGCAATTCCACCTGATATTTCACTGTTAACCTTTTCAACCAACTCCATTGTACGGTCCATTGGTGCGCTGATAACCGGCATGCAATATATTAATTTTCCGTCGCTAACATCTTTAATTTCAGCTTGAAATTGGAGGATCTTATTTTGAATGTAATAGGAACCTGATATAATTACCCTGGCAAGGGTTTCCTCTGCAAGTTTTGCTAAATAGTCATTTTGTTTTTTACCTGAACCGGGATCAGCCAACATTCCGGATATCTGCATTACAGTGGTAGAAGGTACAACTTCAATTTCTTTAGTCTGGGATAGCCCCCGGGTAATCCAGTCACATGTTATTTTCCCAAGTTCATCCAGTCCGGGATCTCCGGTGCGATTTTCAAATATGGCTACGACGATCCGTTGAGGTGTTTCAACTGCTTTTTGTTTTGTCAGGAAGAAAATTACTGTTGAAGTGATCAATATTACCGCAAGACCTGAAAGGGATATAATTCCCCATATGTTTTGCTTTGATTTTAGTTTTACTGATTCTATTCTGCCAGTGAATCTGAGAGGTTGTTTTACTAATGACGAGGCACCGGCATCTACAAAATATATTTTAACAGGGTAATCGATATTTTTCAGCATCTTTTCTTCAACGAAGCCTGATACTATTTCCTGCTTGTTTTTAATATCTTCATAAACCCTCTCCGAAATATAAATCCCACCGGGCTTTCCGGCAGCTTCAATCCTGGAGGCGATATTTACTCCATCGCCAAAGACATCCCCTTCCCTGAAAACAATATCTCCGATATGAATCCCGATCCGAATGGAAAAAGAAGCGTCCTTACAGCAGGATTTCATGATTTTAATGGCACATGAAACGGCATCCAGCGAACTGTTGAAGATAGTCAGTGTGCCGTCGCCGATTTCCTTGATATATTCCCCATCATATTTTGTAATTGCCGATTTATGGATTATCCGGTTCTTTTCAAGAATGCCCAGGGCAAGTTTTTCGTCTTTAGACATCAGTGCAGAATAGCCGACGATATCGGTAAACATGATAGCAGCCAGTTTTCGCTGTTCTTTCATCCGGATGGATTGGAAACAAGGGATAAATATACGGAATTTAGGTGGGAATTGGAAAAAGTGATTTTGTTATGACCTTTAAAGTCATTAATTTCCGTACTTTTTAAGCATTCAAACAAACAGCAGCAAACTCACCGCCATGACAACCATTCCGGCGATCAGACCGTAAATGGAAAGGTGGTGCTCACCGTATTTTTCTGCGGAAGGGAGCAATTCATCCAGGCTGATAAAGACCATGATCCCGGCGACACCTGCGAACAGCACGCCGAACAGGGTAGGGCCTAAAAATGGCATCAGGATAAGATAACCGATAAGTGCGCCGACGGGTTCAGCCAGGCCGGAAAAAAATGAAAGCCAGAAAGCTTTTCGTTTGCTGCCGGTGGCATAGTAAACAGGCACGGATACAGCGATCCCTTCAGGGATGTTGTGGATTGCAATTGCTACAGCGATAGCGATTCCAAGATGAGGTGAAGTTAGGGCGGCGGTGAAAGTAGCCAGCCCTTCCGGAAAATTATGGATGCCTATTGCCAGTGCGGTGAAAAGGCCCATCCGCAGCAGCTTTTTGGCTTTCAATTCATCGGGTTTCTGGCTGAGTTCCTCAACACTTTTCAATTCATGGGGATTTTCCATTGAAGGGATTAACCTGTCGATGATGGCGATGACCACAATCCCTCCAAAAAAAGCCAGGACGGTGAACCAGTACCCTTCACGGGCGCCATAAACCCCGACAAGTTCTGTTTTGGCTTTAACAAAAATCTCTACAAGGGATACATAGATCATTACGCCAGCCGAAAATCCGAGGGAAACGGATAGAAACCTTGTATTGGTAGTGCGGGCAAAAAAAGCTATCGCGCTTCCTATACCTGTCGAAAGGCCGGCAAACAAAGTGATTCCAAATGCGAAAAGGATGGTTGAAAATTCTATGCTGTTAGCGTCCATATCTTACAATTCCCCCCTTTTATGCATGATCCTTGTCCTGACTTTCTGCATTTCCCTTTCGATCACCAGGTCGGCGATGGCGTACGGAATATCTTCAATGTTTTTTTCGTTCATCACCTGGTCGAATTTGGTTTCTGATACATCAAGACGATACATAGCCTGGCAAAGCTTTTCAAAATTATTTTGCATCAGGTGGGCAACCAGTATGGCAAGCTTTTCCCTGATCATATTACGGTCGGGTAAACCGGATGCAATAACAATGCCTTCTTCCGGCCCGCCCAGGTCTTTGTTTATCAAACCGGCAAGCTGTTCGTTCTCTTCAGCAAAGTTATCCATTATAATTACCCGACTTACGGGCCTGTATTTTCTTATAAACTTCGAGCTTCCTCCTATCGGAATAAATTATCCAGTTTGTGATCTCTTCCCGGTTCCTGCGGCATCCCACACAAAATCCGTCTTCATCATAAAGGCAGATCAGCTTACACGGACTGGGTACTGGCATAGTTTTTCTACTTTCAACAATATTATTAAGAAAATGTTTACCGCTGACCGCCGATTGACGACTTATTTCACGATCTGGAATGTCCGGTTAATATTGAAACTGAGAAAGATATCTCCATCGAGCCAATCGCCTTCGGTCATAGGGATAAACTGCTCTTCGATCAGGCCCGAAGTATTGGTGAGATAGATCTGGAAGACATGCCCTCCGGTTTCAAGGTCAACACCGACGGAAAATACGTTATTATAATCATCGGCAGTTTTCCCGGGCAGGACATAATAATACTCAGCAGTAACGGCCACCCTGTTGGATACTTTAAACCGGCCACCGGCGCCCACTGCCCAGACATCATTCTCGTCTTCAATGGTTTCCACCAGGTTACGATGGATCAAAGTCGGCATTAGCTGTAATGAAAGCTTTGAACCGAATTTGCGGGCGAGGAGCAACTGGTAGCCGTATTGAAGCCTGGATGAAAAGTAGTTTGTCCGGTCAGGGTCCTGCCATTTCAGAGAAGTAATAGTCATGTTGGTAAATAAGGTCGCAGTGAACGGCATTTTCCTGGAGCCTGTGCTCTGCCTGAGCAGCTTAACTTTCACATTGCCGTCAAAAGTCTTATTAACCGAGCTCCTGCCAACGCCCACCGAAATCCATCTTGTTATACCATAATCAAATCCAAAGCGGATATTGGCCTGGTCGAGGCCGAAAAATTCATAGGCCCCTGAGTTGATCGCACCGAAATGGTGGGCAATGACAAAATTCAGGGCGCCCTGGGGCGGAAGTTCTATGGTTTGCCCGTTAATAAGATGTGTCGCCTTGAAAGTGGCGTAGGTATATTCTGTTTTATTGGTCTCGTCTTCATTCAGCATGTCCATGAGGTCCTGGGCCTGGATATGCATTCCCGCCAGGAGAAAACCCAGGACTATAATCCGGAATTTTGTCTTCATTGATTCAATATTAGAAATTTATATGATATATTATTTCTGGCTACCCACGATAGAACCGCTTTCCATGATAATATCGGTACCGTTGTAACCGGTGCAAAGACCTTTGATCTTCACTTCTTTGAAAGGATTGATGCCCTTAGCGGCCCGGGAATATTCAGGCAGCATGGTAACACGGATACCCTCATCGCCAAAGTCGCCCCGCTTGTATGCGAACACAACGATCACCAGGTCACCGGCTTCCTCCACCCGCATAATGCCCCCTTCGATTTCCAGCACTTTCCCGGTATATTTCGGATCAGCGATATCTTTATTCATGGTATAGTCGACCCAGAGGCGCTTTGCATCGATCTTGACTTCAGCCTCTTTAGTGACATAATCGGGATGAGGCTTGTTATAGAAATATTTATAACCTACAAAAGCTGCAATTCCACCAAGGACAAGCAGCACGGCCAGGATGATTAGAATTTTTTTCATAGCTAAACTGTTAAACTGTTATATTGTTCCATTGTTCCATTGTTCCATTGTTCCACCTTTTCACCTTTTCACCCCTTCAACCCTTCACCTCTTCACCACTCCACCCCTTCACCACTAATTATTCGGTCTCCCTGCATCTATCCAGATTTTTACCTGCAGAATCTTGCAATCCGACAGCTGGGTGCCCTGGAAAGGCATGGCGGTATTCAGGGGATTATGGCTGATAGCGCCGTAAAGGCTGCCAGCCTGGCCTGCAGGGATAGCTGCCTGTGCGGATATCGTTTCATAATTATTAAGGTGGATATTACCCTGGGGTGCCGATCCACCATGACATACGAAACAGTTTTCGTTAATGATCGGCCAGATCGTCCCGGAATAAGTTACATTCGAAGTGTCGCAATCATTACCGGAATTGGGATAAAGCTCTTCTTCATTATCATAGTAGCAACTGCTGAGCATTGCGAGGGCTAATATTATCAGGATGTTTTTCATTGCTGTATTGTTAAATTGTTAAACTGTTAAATTGTTAAACTGTTAAATTGTTAAATTGTTAAATTGTTCTATTGTTAAACTGTTCCAGTGTTCCAGTGTTCCACCTTATCACCACTCCACCACTCCACCACTTCACCACTTCCACCACTTCACCACCTCAATTATCCGGCGTTCCATCATCAATCCACTTCTTAATCTGATTGATTTTGCAATCCGACAGTTTTGCCTGGTTCTTTGGCATTTTCGCATTTCCGTCTGCATGATTCACGGCTCCCCAGAGACTGCCCGGCTGCCCGGCAGGGATATTTGCCGCTGATGCTATCTGGGCATGGATTTCCAGGTGGATCCCACCGGAAGCATTGGCGCCATTATGACATCCGAAGCAATGCTTCTGGATGATCTCCGGCCAGATAGTCCCGTCGAAAGTCACGTTTGTTGTATCGCACGATTCATCGCAATAAAGATCCTGCGCGCCCTGGGCAATCCATTTACGGATGATCTCCTTCTGGGCAGCGTTTAGCGGCTCCTCTGGCGGCTTCGGCATGATGTCTTCCGGATCGGTTTCATTGATTTTCTCCCAGAGTTCACTGTCGTTCGGATCACCGGGTGTAATTACATCAGAAGCCATGACATTAGCGTAACTGTCAAGCCTTACACCTTCCTGCGCCGCATCACCATGACAATCCGTCGAAGAACAGCGGGAAGAAAGAATTGGCAGGACATCCATTGAAAAGTATACCGTATCAGGATCACATGGATGTGAATTGGTTGTATCGGGAGGGGGCGTAAATGTAGTATCCCGGATCCAGATCCCGATCTGCTTTATTTTGCAACTGTCGAGCTGCGGAAGCAAATACGGCATTCCCACATAAGGTTCCAAATGTTTTATGGCGCCGAGCAAAGCCCCGCTTTCGGCCACAAAGGCAACCCTGTTATAGTCGGTGAAATCAAGTCCGCCGGTGGGTGCAGTCCCGCTGTGGCAGGAAATGCAATACTGGTTCAGGATAGGGTAAACCGTCCCGGTATATGTTACATTGGTAATATCGCAATTTGTTGTATCCGGACCGGGGCCAGGATCAGGAATGTAGTCATCAGGTTCATGCTGGCAGCCATTGTAAGTCAGAATCAGGGCAGAAGCTAGTCCGAGTAGCAGATAAAAAGTCCGTTGCATAGAGTTAGTTGGTTTATTACAAAATTAATTATTACTAAAAACGATTTTCCTTACACAGGAAAATTCCCGATTTAATAAACCAATGATTAAAGAAAGGAGAGAAATGTTTCGCTGCAAATGTAGGGAAAAATTAATTTCAAACGGTAATGCAATAAATATTGTTGAATGTTGAATGTTGAATGTTGAATGTTGAATTAAGGAGGAGGTAAGTTGACCTGTTCTTAATAATATAGTGGGATGGCTTATTGCGGGATTTCACTTACTTTTGCTAGATTAAACCATAACTGATTTTCGTTGGTTTCTTTAAAAAA
The DNA here is from genome assembly GCA_964371595.1 of uncultured Bacteroidales bacterium. Lineage (GTDB taxonomy): Bacteria > Bacteroidota > Bacteroidia > Bacteroidales > JAGOPY01 > JAGOPY01. Next base: position 15,424 of record CAYJNJ010000028.1, read on the forward strand.
TATATTACTTCTTTTTATTTTGGTCCTGGCAGGTTTATCTTTTAGCGCATCCGGTCAGAATAGACTTGCTGATGCAAAAATTACAACCTGGTACCACAACATGCCGGGCGCAGTATCAGTTACTTTCGATGATGGTTGTTACACTCAGTATGTGTCCGCTTATCCGATCCTGGAAAAGTATAAGATTAAGGGCACTTTCAGCATTGTCGGGGATTGGGTAAAGGAAGGGCCTTCTTATTCTGCTGAAAGTGGTTATTTCGATATCCTGAAGATGGGATGGGAGCAGTTTGCCGAACTATTTGAACATGGCCATGAACTTTCCGCCCATGGGTTTTATCATCAGAAATATGACAAGTTTCTTGCTGTGCCCGACCTGGCACTGCAGATGAAAGAGATTAAATCCCTCATCGAATCAAGGATCCCGTGTAAGGTCCATACGCTGCATTACCCTTATTCATATGCTTCGGAAAACATTCCCCTGGCAGCAAAAGAAGCGGGATTCCTATTCGGCCGGACAGGTCTTGACACGGTCAATACCACCGCTCCGGGGGATATGCTCCTTCTTGCCAGCCAGGCCATCCTGAACAGCCAGGTGCCGGGTGACGCAGGTTTTCAGGAGTGGATCAAAGAAACTAATGGTAACTGGCTTATCCTGATGTATCATCACTTTTTCCTGCCGGATTCAAAAGAAATGGCGCTCTATAAATTGCATAATGTAGAACATACTTACTCTATACTCCCTGATGAATTTGATCGACAGATGCAGAGCCTTGCCGCTTCAGGCTATTGGATTGCAACTGTCAGCGACATCGGAAGATATATTACTGAAAGGGAAAATACAGAGATCCGCCGCTTTTCCGCCAGGAAAAAAATAATCATCTATACTGTAACAAACCTGGATAAAGAAGTTTATAATGTTCCGTTAACCCTTGAAATAAGCATTCCCTGGAAGCGGGCGAAAGTAATGGGGAGCATGGATGACGGCGTTGTCGTAGCAAATGAGGGGATAATTTATGTAGATGTTATGCCTGAGTCTGAACTGGTTATTACTAAAGAATAGTGCGATGGGCATAATAATCCTGAGAATTGTTGAAAAGCTGCTGATCCTTTACTTTCTATTTTATTTTATTATTGATCTGGGATTATTTACCTATTCTTTCATCGTTTTTTTAAGGAAAAGAAAACAGCGGGCGGATCCGGGGGATTATTCCGGGCATAAGGTATCCATTATCGTTCCGGCTTATAATGAAGATGTTTCCATTGTACATTGCACGAAAATGCTGCTCGAGCTTAATTATCCGTCTTTTGAGGTTATAGTGATCAATGACGGGTCGCGGGATAGTACCCTGGATGAGTTGATGGGTAATTTCGAAGTAACCAAAATTGAACAGGAAGAAGAGCTGTTGTTATCCACAAAGCAGGTCAGGAGTGTGCACCGGTCAAAAGATGGATTATTGCTCGTAGTAGATAAGGTGAATGGTGGGAAGGCCGATTCGATCAATGCCGGGATCAACCTGGCCAAGGGCGATTATATCTGTACGATCGATGCCGATTCGATCCTGGATCCGAAAGCTCTGCAGGAGGTGGTCAGGCCATTCCTGCAGGATCCGCATACGATGGTTTCAGGCGGGCAGCTTGCAGCAAGCAACGATATTATCCTTGACCACAACCAGGTAGTAAGTTCAAAACCACCATCCAATATCTGGGTGCAATGGCAGATCATCGAGTACATCAAATCCTTCATGATCTCCAGGGTCGGGCTGAGCCGGATCAATGCGCTGCTGATCATGTCGGGAGCCTTTTCGCTGTACAAAAAGAGCGATCTGCTTGCCATCGGGGGTTTTCTGACGGCCCATAACCAGCATCCTTATATTGGAAGCACAATTGGGACCGGAAAGCAAACCGTCTGCGAGGATATGGAAATCGTGGTAAGGCTGTGGCAATATAAAAGGGACAAAAAGGAGAAGGCGAGGGCGGTTTTCGTCCCCGAACCTGTTTGCTGGACGGAAGTGCCCGATAACGGGAGGAGCCTTTTCAAGCAGCGTTCACGCTGGCACCAGGGGCTTGCCGAAACACTGAAGATCCACCGGGGGATGATATTCGAGCCCACCTATGGCATGACCGGCATGGTCGGATTGCCTTACTATTTTATATTTGAGTTGTTCTCACCGATCATCAAAATATTCACACTTATTTTTCTTGTACTGTCGTCACTCTCCGGGCTTATCAATTACCAGTGGGCGATACTGATGATTTTCAGCACCCTGCTCATAACGGCGGTGATCCTGAGTTCCATAACGGCCATCATTGAAAACTGGAGCCAGCACCAGCATGCCGTGAACCGTGATGCGCTCAGGTATAAGAGTTTTGGCGACTGGCTATGGCTTATGATAGCGGGGATACTTGCCGAGTTTTCTTATTCGTTCTTTAAAATTGCAGCCCAGAGCGATGGCCTGATAAGTTTTCTCAGGGGCAGGAACCAGTGGAACAAATTTGCCAGGAAAGGAGTAAAAAAGATATGAAGCGTTTAATGATGATACCGGTCCTGCTGATGATAGCTTATTCTTTATCAGGCCAATCTGATGAAGTTGAAAAGTGGAGGTCACTTGGCTGGCAGGCAAAGACGGAAAATAAACCCGATTCGGCTATCATTTATTATCGCAGGATCTACGATGCCGATCCCGGGGATTATGATGCAAAGCTTGCCCTTGCCAGGCTTTATGCACTTACGGAAGATTACAGGACGGCTATCATGTATTTTGATGAGATATACCGGGAAGATTCGACGGATATTGAAGCCCTGCTTGGCCTGGGTGCATGTTATGGCATACTTGGCTCCCTTGACCGGGCTGTAGATTATTACCGGCAGATCATCCGGGTCGACGACACCTTTTCGGAAGCCTGGGCAGGGCTCGGGAAAATGTATTTCTGGATGGGCAAGCCGAAGACAGCCCTGGGTTTTTATGAAAAGGCCCTGGAACTGGATCCCGGCAATGAAGAGATCATCAAAGGATACCATTTGGTTAAAACCGAGCTGGATTATGCCCTTACGCTCAGTTTTGGCCCGGTGCAGGAAAAAGAAGAAAACTACCGGATCAACGCGATGATCTCGAAAGTTGGCTTTGAAAAGCGGATCAATGACCAATTTCATATCCTGGCTTCATTCCTGCTTGATTATTCTAACCGCGATTACACTGCCGATGAAAGCGATACGACCCGGTGGTACAGCAATACCTGGGTAAAAGGCAGCTGGATCACAAGGCACCATAAGGTCAGCGCCTTCAGCGGATACAGCATGACAGACAATAAATTATCGGCTTACGGCCTGAACTGGAAATTAAATTATGATGTAGGGAAAGTGAATATTGCCAATTCAGTGAATGGGGGCTATGACTATTTTTATTATTGGAATAAAGTAGGGGGCACATCGGTCAATGATGAATTTCAGCTATCATACCGGTTCCTGAAATTTTCGGCAGGATATACCATCGGGATGATCGATGCGGTGACTGTGTACCTATCTAATGGCAGTACCGGCATTAAGCAGAACCCTTACCAGTCTTATAGTTTATCCTTAATGTGCAAAGTCCTGAAACGTCCTGATATCCGCATCGGGATACAAAATTCTTACCTTGATTATCAATATAAATCGCCATTATATTATTCGCCTTTTGGCAGGGTCCTGACAGGGGCTTCGGCCTCGGTCTATTACAGTCTGCATAATATGTTTATATATAGCAGCTTCACTTATAATATCGGTACGGAATATACCCGGGAAAAAAAGAATGATGAAAAGCTGAATGTCGATAACTGGTCTGCTAATCTTGAGCTGGGGTACGAGCTATACCCATTTTCATTTTCAATTGGCGGCAGCAATTTTTACAATCCGTATTATCAAAACTTAACCGGCTTTATAGCATTAAAAATCCTTTTCTGATGAAGGGAAAATATATATTCATCCTGTTTTTGCTGGCCCTGCTGGTTTTCACCGTGTATAACATGATGAAATTCGAGTTGCATATCAGGGAAGAGCGGCAGGTTAAATTATATATTGAAGATGAGTCAAAGCCGTTATTGTCGAAGATCCCGGATGAGGAACTTAAAATTGCGGCGGCAGGGTCTGATTATTATTTCATGGCAGGGGGAGATTATTTCAAGGGATTGCAGGTGCATTACGGCCAGGATAAAAAGATCATGCTTTGGGAAGACATCTTCCTGAAAGGGGTAAACCTTGGAGTCGCTGTCCCCGGTAAATTCCCGGCCGAGTTTTCACTGGCATTTGATGAATATCTTGAATGGATCAGGATGATTGGGGAGATGAACGCCAATATTATCAGGCTTTACACAATTTTACCGCCCGAATTTTATGAGGCTTTTGCATACTATAACCTTCATCATTATGACAGGCCGGTATACCTGATGCAGGGTGTCTGGGCTGAAGTCCCCGGCAATGAAAATTATTATGACCCGGAATTTACCCATGATTTTGAAAAGGAGATGATCGATGTGGTCGATGTCATCCATGGAAATGCAGTATTAAGGGAGAGGGCAGGCAAAGCGTCGGGCGTGTATTCATCCGATGTTTCCAGGTATGTTGCCGCTATTTTACTTGGCCGGGAATGGGAGCCCGCTTCGGTTTACAAGACAAACCGGGTAAATAAGATTGACAGGTATAATGGCGATTTTGTGAGTATGAACGATGGCAATGCAATGGAAGCCTGGCTGGCAAAAATGATGGACTTTGCCGTATTATATGAAACGCAGGAATACAGGTTCCAGCACCCGGTATCCTTTGTGAACTGGCTCCCTCTCGACCCTATGTACCATAATACCGAGATCATTGAGAACAGCAGGGTGAGGGAATACGATAACGACCTGGAGAGCATCGATTTCATGAGGTTCCAGGCTACCGAACTCTTTTACCCTGGCATTTATGCCGCGTATCACGTATATCCTTATTACCCCGACTTTATTTACCTTCAGGATTCCTATGCCCGTCCTGAAGATCCTCAGAATTCAAAAGGGCCTTTTTTCAATTACCTGGAAGATTTAAAGCGTCACAATCAGGGCATGCCGCTGGTAATCGCCGAATATGGCCTTCCTTCGAGCCGCGGCAACAGCCATAATTCCCCTTTTGGGTTTCACCAGGGAGGGCATTCTGAAGCCGCCCAGGCTGATCTCTCCCTTGAGCTTACCCGGAATATCACCGATGCAGGATGTGCAGGCACCATCTATTTTGAGTGGATCGATGAGTGGTTCAAGCACAACTGGCTGGTCATGGATTTTGAGATTCCGGAAGACGACAGGAAATTATGGCATAATATGGAAAACCCGGAACAGAATTTCGGTATCCTGGCCCTGGAAGATAAGATCAAAACCATCGACGGTGAGCTTTCTGACTGGGATTTTACCGCCTCGCCAGGTCAGCAGATCAGCCTTGACTTTGCTGCTGATGCTTCTTATTTTTATCTCGCTTCCGTCATTCCCGGGTATGACCCTGCAAAACACAATATCTACCTTGCGATTGATACGTACGACAGTGAAAAAGGCGATCACAGGCTGCCATTCACGGGTGAATTATTCAACAACGGTTTTGAGTTCCTTGTTGATATAAAATCGACCGACAGCGCATTTATCCTGGTAGATGAGCCTTATTCGGTCTTTACCGATATTTATAATAACTACATCCCTGTTTACGCTTCACAAAACAACAGTAACGGCCTATTCACCAGGCAGTACATGCTGACGAACCGAAGCCGCACCTCGTTAACGGGGGTTAAAACCGATTCAGTCCTGGTTGACAGAAGCCACCTGCTATTTGGAAAATCCACGGAACCGGAGTTTTCAAATGCCGATTGGTATTATGATGATGATGCAGGGACGATGGAAATCAGGCTCGACTGGCATTTGCTCAATGTATGCGACCCGGCAAAGCACTTCGCCCTTGATGATAAAGAGGGAACAAGGGATATTGAATACACGGAGACTGATGGGTTTCGGATCTACGCATTTCTCACGGATAAAAATAATAACCTCCTTGCAAGGTACCCGGCCAATGCCCCGCTATCATGCACCTGGGAAGGATGGGAAACACCCGTCTACACATCAAGGCTGAAGCCGGTTTACTATACCCTCAGGGATTACTTTAAAGACCTTGAAGCCGGGCCAGGGAAAACTGATGCAGTTCCATCCGGCATCGGTTCTTTCAGGATCACTGATTTTTTTGACAATAAAGATGGCGCGATCAGTATCAGCTTTGACAATGCCTCGTATTCGCAATATGAGTTTGCATTGCCTGTTTTACAGAAATACGGGTTCAGCGCCAGCTTCGGAATAATCCCCGGGATGCTGGACAATACTCCCCGGAATATTGAACTGCCGGGGGATGCACTTATGAAGAGGCTGAGCATTAAAGAGGTGAAGGAAATCGCCATTGATCATGAAATAGCGCTTCAGGCACTGCCGGGTGAAACGACCGATGATACGAAATTTTTTGAGCTTGGCGGTAAATCAGATACCGAAATTCATACAATACAATACACCGGAAAGGACAATAGCCATGCAGCTCCCCATTCACTTGTTTTTAGCAGGAAGGCGCCATCGGATAAGCTTTTCCATACTGCTTTCAATGACATAAATTATACAATAGCAGGAGCAGGCTATTCACAGGCTGAGCTGGATCAGATCATCCGTTTGCAGAAGGATAAATGGACAATTTTCGTTTATCATCATTTATATGACAATCCTGCAGAAATACCGCATAAACCGGGTAAAGAACAGGCCGGCCGTTTATTCACGCAGAAGGCATTGTTTGAACAGCAGCTCAGGCTGTTCCGGAACAGTAATTACTGGATTGCGGCAGAATCGGATGTCTTCAAATACATAAAAGAAAGAAAGGCATCGACTGTCAGGTCTGAAAGATACCAGAATATGATCTTCCTGAGTGTTTCCAACACATTAGATCCCAACAGGTTCGATATGCCTTTAACGATTGAATTCACTTCGGAAGCAAAGATCATCAGGCTGGAAGGCTCGGAGGCCGACGGGACTTATTCCAATAAAAGCGGGACTTTCCGGTTCAACGTAATGCCAAACAGGGAGATCATCATTCAAATCATTGAATAACAAAGAAAAGCGGGTAATGAAAAAACAGTTGTTTATCATAGGTTGTTTGTTTTTACTGCTGGCCGGATGTTCGCAGCCGGCACAAAGGGAAACTGTAGCAGAGGTTTCCGGGATGCAGTTGCCGCGGGCGCTTATTATCACATCGGGGCTGAGCGAAGAGAACCCTCAGCTGGCCCAGGGCATCGTGGTGGCTATCCAGTCGCTCAGTAGGGCAGGGGCTGCCGTACGGCTCGAGCCTCGGGATATTTTGTTCGACTACAGCGAATTATCAGCCTACAACATCCTTATCCTCTCCACTTTTCCTGCCTATCATGATGCCGACAGGAAATACTCCCTAAGTTATATGTCGGATGAGGAGCTGCATAACCTGGCCCGTTTCGTTCAAAACGGGGGTGTGCTTATTTCCGGCGACAATGTAGGAAGAAACTACACTGACGGCACCGACCGCGTTATCGTTTTCCAGCACCTGACACCCGAAAACTGGGAGCTGGCAGCTTGTTTCGGAATGACCCTTTCGGAGAAGAACATGACCGGCTATGGTTTGCAGGGAAATATTCCGTCTTACCTGCAGTGGGATATTTCCAGGAACTCATTGTCACGGGATGACAATGAACTCTGGACTTTGGTCCCGGAATCTGTTGTTTCTGAAGATGTAAATATCCTGGGATACTGGAAAAGAGGGCAGGATTCGACGGCTGCAGTGACAGAGAGCCGTTACGGCAAAGGGAAGGCTTACCTGCTGGCCCTGTCAGGCATGTTGCACCCAGGGAATGACGGAGGATTCTGGAGCGAGGAGCAGATTGATAAATTTTACAATTATGTCCTGGATAATTATTTTAAAGATAATGAAATCGGGGCCAGGCTGAACCCATGGCCTGCGGGATATGATGTTGCCTTCTGTGTCAGCCTGAATGCGGAAGGGAAGAAAGAGCAGTATGAGAGGGTTTTTACGATGCTGGACGAAAAAAAAGTCATTCCAACCCTCTTTGTGAACGGATCGGTCGGGAATGATATCAAAACTCTGCTGAAATCTTCCGGGTATCCGCTTGCCTCAAGCGGGTATGCTTACATCAACCATACGGAGCTGCAATATCCCCAGGCAGTTGAAGACATCCTGCTAAATGAAAATTTCTGGGGCACAGGATTCAGGGGTTTCCGCTTCCCTTACACCCATCCTTCCGGCTGGAGCATCCTGGCCCTCGGAGAGCACGGCTATACTTACGAATCGAGCATTGGCGCCGAAAACCTGGAGTTTTTCCATGGAAGCATCATTCCCTGTAACCTGGTGGTCACCAGCAACGGATTTTACCGGAGCACCGATATCCTTGAAATCGCCCCCAGCTACCATGATGATTATTATTTCCTGGAAGCGCTACACGGGGATGCGGAACCGGATTCCAACCTGCTTGAAAAAGATATCAAGGTTTACAGGAAATACCTCGGAAATTTCTGGCAATATGCCGTCAAGCCTTATCATGGACTGATGGTATACCTGGGCCACCCGGCTTACGCGGGCTTTAATGATTCGACACTGACCTCCCTTTCCGGCCTGATCGAACAGGTAAAAAAAGACAATACCTGGATCACCACACTTGAAGAGGTGGCTGAATTCCGCAGCGGACTGGGTTCAATGCGTTTTATCGTCGAAAAAGATAAAAGGAGTTATAAAATAACGATTGATGCCCCTGCGAATGTTTATGTGAAAGATGTCTGCCTTAATTTTACTGAAGAAGCAGGAAATGTTTCAGTAAGCGAGGGAAAAGCGAGGATCGATAAGCAGGAAAAGGGTTCCCGGGTGATTTTCGATGCATTCGGCGGGCAAATCGTAAGTATCGGTTTAAAATGATCTAAAACTCCCATCTTACCCCAAGTAAATAAACCTGTGACAGATACTCCCGGTATTCACTGACGGGCACAAACCCGCTCTTTTCCGACACCGGGGCTTCGTAATAGGTATAGCAACTTTCCCCTGCCAGGTAGCGGTACTCAGCAGAGATTTTCAAACGAGGGCCGGGTTCACAGATGATTTTTGCCGATCCTGTAAATGTCAGCTTTTGATATAAACTATAAACTTCAGCGCCGTGATTATTATAGTAGTTGCTCATTTCCCCGAAAGAAGCGCCGGCCTCGGCATAAACTTCTTTCGATAACCTGCCCCCGACAATTTGTTCAAACACCAGGTTATTTTTACCATCGTCATTATGGTCCAGAATTTTTGAAGAAAGGATAAGATTTTTATTCCCAAGAGGATATGCCACCAGCTGTGCCCCTGCCTGGAACTGTGTTTTTTCATCAAGGTTTGAAATTGCGGTAAAAACCAGTGCCTGCAGGTATTTAAAGTCCTTTGCGGCAGCCAGGTAGCCGATAAAGCTGCCGGTCCTGTATTTTTCCACCGGGAAGTACCAGTCGGTCGAATCATCCAGGGGTACAGGCAACACGCTCTCATAACAATCCAAAAGGAAATGGACAGCCGGGATAAGATGAAACCCTTTACCGAACCTGATGGTGCTGTTAACATAGAACTGGTGCCTGAAGAGAGGGTACTGGTCGTCAACCGACAGGGTATCGCCGATTTTAGCTTCCCTGGATTCGTTCAGCTTCACCAGGCTGTATTTTCCGGTAATATCATGGCCTTCTTTTAATCCCCAGGTTAAAGCGGCATTGAAAAAATACACGTCGTGTATGATCTCAGTTTCCCCGTAAATGTCAGCAGGCCCGTCAAGGTCAATACCTTTGAATTTCTCCGCCTGGTTGCAAAGTATCGGCCCGGTTTCAACCGTAATATGGCTGGCATATGGTTTTATACCACCAAGACTGTCTGCAGGACCAGCAACCAGGGTGCCCGTCTGTGCCTGCAGGCTGAATGAGGTGAAACACAATGCAATAAGAATCAATCTTGCAATTAATTGTGCATTGACCATCAAATGGATATAAAAAGGTTTAGCGGTGATAAATATATCTAAAATATCATCAGCTGCACAATCCGCATGTCAATTACTTTAGCTGGTGCCGTTCATCCAGCAATTTGTCGATCTCCTCCTGGGAAAGGGCGGGATTTTTCAATAAGGCATCAATTTCCCCGACAGTTCGTTTGTGTCCGGTGATAACCGGGCTTTCTGCAGGTGCATCGACGGCTCCCGGCAGGATATCTTCATCGAGTTCTTCCTTTAGCTGGTCCACCATATCGGCCACCATTTGCTTGATGGGCTCACCGAACTGCTGAAGGAGCTGAGCGGTGATCTGGTCTTTCATCCTTTCATAATTCTGAAGGAAGAAATCGAAATTGGTGATAAACATTTTCGGGACCCCGGGCATGCCTTCAAACTGCGACTTATCCTTCATCTTCCTCAGCAGTTTGATGAGGAGATCGAGGTTTTCACTGAAGGAGCGGTCGTCGGCAGACATCTGAGAAAAATTTCTGCAAAGTTAAAGGTTTTTACTCAATCCCGATAAAATAGCTCCGACGGGTAAATCCGTCGGTTCCAATATCTCCTTCTCCGCCAGCTGGCGGAGGAAGGCCGGGATGGGGGTCCTTGCTCCGACGGATTCACCCGTCGAAGCATTCAAACTTTATTTATATTTGTTTAAAAATCAGGTTCAATATGTATACCAAACTGAGAACTGCCCTGTTCATTGCCTGTTTCCTGCTTCCTGCCTTCATTTTCTCACAGGAGATGAATGCGAAGTATACAGATCCTAAGAAAAATGTAGAAATATTATATGGAAACTGCGATCGTGCGGGACTGGAGAAGGGGGAGTTCGGCAAGTCTTTCGAACAGTATTACCAGGTCTATGAGCCCGACAAGGAAGTGATCGCTAAGCTGAGGCCCTTGCACGACGGCATCGAGATCCTGATCATCCTTGGCACCTGGTGCAGCGACAGCCAGGAGCAGGTGCCGAAATTTTTCAAGGTGCTTGACAGGATCAGGTTCCCGAAGAAAAATGTGCAGATGATCTGTGTCAGCAGCGATAAAGAGGCCGGTGAGGTGGATATTGTGAACTACGACATCCAGAAAGTGCCGACATTCATCGTGTACAGGAAAGGCCGGGAAATCGGGAGGATCATCGAAACACCTTACACCACCCTCGAAAATGACCTTCTCATGTTTTTCAGCGAGCCTTAGCCATTATAAATAATCATGATCGTTTTTAATACCATTGATGAAACCCGGCGATGGCTTTCCAGTCGTCATGCCGAAAAAAAAGCGATGGGCTTTGTGCCTACCATGGGCGCTTTGCACCAGGGCCATCTCCGGCTTATCAGCCGTTCCTGCAGTGAAAATGATATCACCGGCTGCAGCATCTTCGTAAATCCTATACAGTTCAATAATCCCGAAGATCTTACCAAATATCCGAGGACCCTGGAAGAAGACCTTCGCCAGCTTGAAAAGGAAGGATGCGACCTGGTTTTTGTTCCTTCCGTAAAAGAAATGTACCCTGAGCCGGTCACGAAAAAGTATGATTTCGGAGAGCTGGAAAGGGTGATGGAAGGGGCATACCGCCCGGGACATTTTAACGGGGTTGCCGTTGTGGTGAAGAAACTACTGGATATTTTTGAGCCGGACAAAGCCTATTTTGGTGAGAAGGATTATCAGCAGCTACGCATCATACAGACGCTGGTGAAGATGGAGAAAATTCCTGTGGAAATCATTCCCTGCACGACAGTGAGGGAAAGCGACGGGCTTGCTATGAGCTCGCGAAACCGGAGACTGAACCCTGAAGAAAGGATTCTTGCAGCAGAAATATACAAGACGCTGCAAAATGCCCGGGAGCTGGTAAAAACAAAAACTATTGCAGAAGTAAAGGAGATCGCGACCGCCAGGCTTGCAGGCATAGGCTTCAGGGTAGATTATTTCGAGATCGCCAATTCCGGCTCTTTGCAGCCCGCAACAGCATGGGAAGAAGCCCCGGGAGTGATCGCCTGCGTCGCGGCATTTTTAGGAAATGTAAGGTTGATCGACAATATGATTTTATTTTCTAACTTTGCGGGCTGAAATTTCATCCCGCCTTTAGGGATTAACTGCTTGAAGATGAACGTTAAACTATTAAAATCTAAAATACACAGGGCTACAGTCACACTTTCAGGGCTGAATTATGTGGGCAGCATTGGGATCGATGAAGACCTTATGGACGCTGCAGGCCTGTTCAACTGGGAAAAGGTCCATGTTTTCAATATAAATAATGGTGAACGGTTTGAAACTTACGCTATCAAAGAAGCACGGGGCTCAGGAATCATCGGGGTTTACGGGGCTGCAGCAAGAAAGGTAGCTGTCGGCGACCTAGTCATTATTGCAGCCTATGCTTCAATGAGCCCCGAAGAAGCTAAGAATTTCCAGCCTTCCATCGCTATCCCGGATGCCTCCAACCATCTAAAATAAAAATCCTTGAAGAAGCGCATCCTTTCCATCATCCAGTACCTTTTTTTCCTGTTGATCGGATTGGTGCTGCTCTGGCTTGTTTTCAGAAAGATTGATGTGACGGAAGTGGCATTTGAAATACGTGCCGCGAAATATTCCTGGTTACTGTTTTCCATCATCCTGGGTATTTTCAGCCATATTGCCCGCGCCATGCGGTGGAATATCCTGATCCGATCACTCGGACACAAAACAGATACCCAAACAACATTTTATGCGGTGATGGTCGGATACCTCGCCAATATGGCCTTTCCGAGACTCGGGGAAGTTACACGCTGCGGCGTGCTGGCTAAAAAGAAAGGAATCCCTTTTAATGCCCTTTTTGGCACAGTGATTTCCGAAAGAGTATTCGACGCCGTCGTGCTGCTGATTATTATCATCGCGGTGATCATACTACAGCTCGAACTGCTAAGTAATTTCGTGGATAAATATATCGTTTCCTATTTTTCAGGAGTGGCTAACCAGAACAACCTGCTGATTGCTGTCGTTTTAATATTTGCAATCATTGTTGTGCCCCTGGTACTGTTCAGGATATTCTTTAACAGGATAAAGAACCTGCATCTGTACAATAAGGCGTACGATTTCCTGAAAGGCCTGTTCGACGGGATCAGGACCATTATCCATATGGAGCACAAATGGTCGTTCATCGGACTGACACTGGTTATCTGGACCCTTTACACCCTGATGACCTTCACGGCGTTTTTCGCACTGGAAGCCACGTCAGGACTGGGTTTTGTCGATGCGATCACCGTAATGGCACTGGGCAGCCTTGGAATGGTTGCCCCGGTTCCCGGTGGCATCGGGGCGTACCAATTTGTCGTCAAGGCCATCCTCACCGAAATTTACCTGGTCCCATCGGAGCCGGCATTATCCTATTCAATCATTCTATGGACCGCCCAGTCGTTCATGATCATTTTACTGGGGGCTGTTTCCTATTATATTCTCGTATTTAAGAAATCGAATAAAATTTATGACAACGCTCGAAGTAACCCGTAATAAAATTCTCAGCGGTTCCTTAGTGAAAAACCGTGTAGCCATGTGGAAGTTCCTGAACCAGAAAATCGTTTTCACGAACGGTTGTTTCGACATTCTGCACCGCGGACATATCGAATACCTTTCCCAGGCCCGCGATAAAGGCGCGATCCTCATTATTGGCTTAAATACTGATGCTTCCGTTAAGCGGCTTAAGGGAGAAGGACGGCCGGTGCAGGACGAAATGACCCGTGCCCTCGTGCTGGCTTCGTTACGTATTGTCGATGCCGTTATTTTATTCGATGAAGATACCCCGTATGAGCTGATCAAAGCCATACAGCCCGACGTGCTGGCCAAAGGCGGCGATTATACACCCGAAACCATTGTTGGCGCCGATATCGTAAAGGCAAACGGAGGAGAAGTTGTGGTTATACCGCTGGTGGAAGGGTATTCGACTTCGTCAATTTTGAATGCTAAATGTTGATTTTTGAATTAACCTTTTTCCAGGTCAGCTTATCTGCTTATTTTTAACCACAAAGTCGCGCGAAGTACATCACGAAGGAGCACTAAGGTATGATATTAACTATCAATACTTTGTGTCCCTTAGTGAAATCCTTGGTGCGCCTTTGTGGTTAATTTTTTTCTCCTTATTTTTATGCTCTAATTAAAATTTATGTCTAAAACGAAAACCGTTTTCTTCTGCCAGTCATGCGGAACGCAGTCACCTAAATGGATCGGCAGGTGCCCGGCCTGCGGCGAGTGGAATACGTATGTGGAGGAGGTGGTGAAAGCAGAGAAGAAGCATGGAAGCATGGGGGCATGGGGGCAGGGAAGCGGGGAAGAGAGGAAGAGGGGAAGAGGAGACAAAGAGAAAAGGGGGATTCCGGTTAAAATTCATGAAATTAAAGCTGAAGACGGGAAGAGGAAATCGACGCTGAATGGGGAACTTGACAGGGTACTTGGGGGAGGACTGGTGCCGGGATCGCTGATACTGGTCGGAGGGGAGCCGGGAATCGGGAAATCGACACTCATGCTGCAGGTGGCCCTGCAAATGAAGGGACAGAAAATACTTTATGTTACCGGTGAAGAGAGCGCCCAGCAGATCAAGATGCGGGCCGACAGGGTTGGGGTGAAGAACGAAGAGTGCTTCATCATGACCGAAACGGACACGGCGCTGATCTTTCACCAGCTTGATGAGATACGCCCCTCGCTGGTAATAATCGATTCAATCCAGACGCTGCAGACTGATATACTTGATTCCCCGGCCGGCAGCATCTCGCAGATCAGGGAATGTGCCGCCGAAATGCAGCGCTTTGCCAAAACCACCGCCACGCCGGTAATACTGATCGGGCATATCATTAAAGACGGCTCGCTGGCAGGGCCTAAGATACTTGAGCACATGGTGGATACGGTGCTGAGCTTTGAAGGCGAAAGGAATTACGGTTACCGCATTCTTCGTTCAGTGAAGAACCGTTTCGGCCCGACCTCAGAATTGGGAATTTACGAGATGCACGACAGCGGCCTGCGCGAGGTGACCAATCCATCAGAAATCCTTATCTCGCAGCGTGAAGAAGATGTCAGCGGGGTGGCGATCGCTGCCTCCATCGAAGGTCTGCGCCCGATGCTGATCGAGATACAGGCCCTGGTCAGCTCGGCGGCTTACGGAACGCCGCAACGTTCTACCACCGGCTTCGACGCCCGCCGCCTGAATATGCTGCTGGCTGTGCTCGAGAAAAGGAGCGGCTTCCGGCTGGGTGCCAAGGATGTTTTCCTGAATATCGCCGGCGGCCTGCGCGTGGATGATCCCGCAATAGACCTGGCTGTGGTTGCCGCAATTTTATCTTCCAACGCCGATATGTCTATCGACGGAAAGACCTGTTTTGCCGCTGAGGTAGGCCTTTCCGGTGAAATACGCGCCGTGAACCGCGTGGAACAAAGGGTTGCTGAGGCTGAAAAGCTTGGCTTTGAAAGGATGTTCCTTTCGAAATATAATCGTAAAGCCTTATCCCAGAAGAGCTATAAAATTAATCTGGTCTTTGCAGGGAGCATTTCAGATGTTGTAAAAGGTATTTTCGGTTAGCTTAATTCACCACTAAGGCACTAAGTACACTAAGGTTACACTAAGAAAATCCCTTAGTGTTCCTTATGTGCTCTTAGTGCCTTAGTGTTTAAAAATAAACAATCTACGGACAGACGACATCCACCAGGCTTGCGTCCCAGCAATTCCAGTTCTCATGCCCGAAGTGGGCCGGATCTTTCACATGCCCGTTCTTGTTAACCGAGCTCCATTCGATTTCAGTGAGATTATTTGCACTGACGCTGTAAATATGATAGAACCTGTTGAAATCATTAAGGGTTTTACCATAGAAAATATAAGCGCCATTGTCATTGTCGCCCGGGCGGATGTTCATATAGGCAATGTCGGCAGTGCCATCGCTGTTCTTATGCCAGTCGATCTGCAGCAAAGCATTCGGGGTCAGCGGATTTTCCTGCAGTATCCAGTATCCGCCGCTGCCATCCTGGGCTGACCGGCCGTAATACCAGAGAAAATCGGAATACTGCGAACCGGCAGTGACGCGCATTGACCAATCCACGCTGTCAGCGACCAGGTAGCCGGTAAGTTCTGCTTCGTAAACCACCATGTTCACTGTCACATTGTACGACCATGTCCAGTTATTCTCATCCGGGTGATAAACGGCTTCATGGTTGAAGGATTCGACAAAGGATGCTACCGGGACGGCAAGTCCGACGGTGAGCAATGTTTGCCATACCACCACATTGGCATAGGAATAGCCCCAGTTCTGGTAGGTAGCTATTTCACGGGTACCAACGGTATCATCAGGGTTTGA
Organism: uncultured Bacteroidales bacterium; assembly: GCA_964371595.1. Lineage (GTDB taxonomy): Bacteria > Bacteroidota > Bacteroidia > Bacteroidales > JAGOPY01 > JAGOPY01. The sequence goes on from CAYJNJ010000028.1 coordinate 31,784, forward strand.
AAAATCGCTGAAATCCATGACAAAGCTGGATTGCGGCGGAATTTCAGGAGCGGGCTCGTCTTCTTTTTTACAGCTTGTGGTAAAAAAGGCTAAAGCCAGGAGGATAAGTGCAGATTTAAAAATGAGGTTCTTGAACGATTTCATGCCTTTTAGTATTTGAATGTTAGAGAATTGAGAACTTAAAGGTAGAATTTTTTCCTGGCTTTATTCGATTATTTGTATGGATTAATGATGAAATAACGTGATAATTATTTGCTTATTGCCTTTCTTTTTTAACCACTAAGGCACTAAGTACACTAAGGTTACACTAAGAAAATCCCTTAGTGTTCC
>CAYJNJ010000028.1:32213-44436 GCA_964371595.1 uncultured Bacteroidales bacterium
TTAAGTGCTCTAAGTGCCTCAGTGGTTAAAAATCAACAATCTCCAGCACAGCAGGGCAGTGATCCGAATGCACCGCATCAGGCAGGATAGAAGCGCTAAGCAGCCGGTTTTCCAGGCTGCGCGTTACCATATGGTAATCGATGCGCCACCCCAGGTTACGCGGGCGGGCATCCACCCGGTAGCTCCACCAGGTGTAATGGTGCGGGTCTTTATTGAAATGCCGGAACGTATCGATGAAGCCGCTGTCAATGAACTTCGACATCCATTCCCTTTCTTCGGGGAGAAAGCCGGAATTCTTTGCATTTCCTTTGGGATCGTGGATATCGATAGCCTGGTGGCAGATGTTGTAATCGCCGGAAAGGATGAGGTTTGGCCTTTCTTTCTTCAGTTCACCGATAAAATGATGAAAATCATCAAGCCATTTCATCTTAAAATCCTGGCGATGCTCGCCGCTGGAACCGGAAGGATGATAGACGGAAACGATGGTCAGATCGCCATAGTCGGCCCGGAGGAACCGCCCTTCATCGTCATAGACTTTTATCCCGGTCCCGGTAACCACTTTATCAGGTTCTTTTTTGGTGATGATAGCCACGCCGCTATATCCTTTCTTCTGCGCCGAATGCCAGAACGTGCGGTAGCCCATCATTTCGAAATCCAGCACCGGGATCTGTTCAGGCTGCGCTTTGGTTTCCTGCAGCAGTAATATATCCGGATCCGCTTGCTGCAGCCAGTCGAAAAAGCCTTTCTGAATGGCTGCACGTATTCCGTTGACGTTATAGGTAATGAGTTTCATGAAACAAAGAACGGGAAAAAAGGGTTCCATTGTTCCAGGGTTCCATTGTTCCAGGGTTCCAGGGTTCCAGTGTTCCAGGGTTCCAGTGTTCCATCCGCCAGCTGGCGGACCAAATTACTTCGCTACCTCGCTACCTCGCTACCTCGTTACCTTCTTGCCTGTAGGGCATACATTATTGTAGCCAGCGAATTGCACCATTAGGATTTATACCTTGTAGAGGTTACACAGGGATTATGCAATTGTCAATTCTGCATTTTCAATTGTCGTTTAATTGAAAGTGGACAATTTCAGATAACAAATTGAAAAATTGACCGAAAATCGAAAATGCAGAATGCCGAATCGCGTAATCCTTCCGTCAGCGTGCAATGACAAACTTTCCCCTCGCCAAAATGCTGGTTCCTTCTCTCACTACAGCGAGATAGATTCCCGGCGGCAATGACGAAACATCAACCTGCCACTCTCCTCCCTTCCCCCGGGTGGGGGAAGGGCCGGGGATGGGGGCTGTACGACCAAAAATATCGTAAATGTCTAATGTCAAATGATTGTTAAATCGTCCGTCGTCCATGTTCAATCGTACATGAATTTCACCGCTCGCTGGATTTGGCCACACCACCAATCTTCCCCCCTTCCCATCTTCTCCTTGTCCCCCCGTCTCCTCTTCTTCCTCCACTCCCACAATCAGCCCGCAATCATCCTGCACAATCGTATCCGAAACGATCTGGTAGGGACAAAGACTGTCGTAGGTGAAGGGCATGGTGTATAGCGTGTCATCTTCGAGGTCCTTGTTGAGTTTGGTGAGAAAACAATCGAACTGACCATTCTGGTAAAGATTAGAGCCATATACAAGCTTTCCGTCATAGGTAACTTGAAGAACACTTGTGTAATCATTTTCAATTATTACTGAAGAATTTAGTAATGATCCCAAGGTGTCAATAATTACTGCTTTTGACCAAAGGCTATCAGTATCATTACCCCAGCCAGCCGCCGCCGCTAAGGTTGAATCATTCAGGAATTGAGCATGAGCCAGCACTCCATATTTGGAACCATTTACTATATCATACACACCAACCACAGTTCCTTGAAGATCTATTTTAGCTAAAGCTGGCAAAGCAAGATTATCGTCATATGTATAATGACTAATGGAAGAATAGTAAAAATTTCCGTTCGGGCTTACAACAGTGCTCCATGCCCCACCTCCATCAAGGTTTGTTTCCTTATAAATCACGGTTTCCCACTCAAAATCACCTATGGAATCAACTTTTAATAAATAAGGATGAGGAATCCAATGATTGGGATAAAACGGATCTTCATAATAACAAAATCCAGTGATAAGAAATCCATGATCAGGAGTATAAGTAAGATCATATGTGATTTCATTTCGTTGGCAAGTGTCACTGCTGGTGTAGCATTGTTTCCAAATTAGTTCTCCCGCAGTTGATAATTTGGCGAGACAGATTGACTCAACCCAAGTTTCTATATTCGTTAAATTTAAGATCATTACTACATTTCCTTCAGAAGTAAAAGTCAGGTTGCTTGAATAATCATAATGATCTAAAGTATGAAAAACGGAACACCATTGTTTTACTCCACAAGAATTTAATTTCATTATCAATGGATCCCCTTCTGGATCATAATACCTTGTCAGGCCACATAAATATGTATTTCCATGTTTGTCTTGATCAGTATCTAAAAATACGATGGAATGTACTCCATCACCAATTGTCTTTTCCCATAAAATCTCACCATTTATGTCGGTTTTTATCAACCAATTATGCTTAGAATTATTTGCTCCGTGCTTTCCAGAAAGGAGATAGCCATGATCATATGATTCAATTATTGAAGTTAACCATGTATCAGTACCTTCTTGGTACTCCCTTATCCATCTGCTTTGACAATGAATATTTTGCATATAGATCAATAAAAAACTTATACTGGCTATATGACAAATTTTCTTTACCATAATATTTAGTGTAAAATAGTTATTTTTTTGGTATCGACTAATTCACTTCCACCAAATAATCTTATTACATAAATGCCACCTTTGTAATTAACAACAGGTACCACAATTTGATTTAGCTTATCCTGTAAGTACATCGTTTTCAGTTCTTTCCCTTTTATATCTGACATTATTAACATACCAGGACTACTTTGTTTCGTAAGATCGTACTGTACAATGAAGTATTTGGTTGTTGGATTTGGAAATAACTTTAAATTCTCTTTTATTATTTCCAATTTTGGAATTTGATTTAGCACAGGATTGGATTTGAATGGTTCAACCATGTACACCGGTTCGTAATAAGTTAGTAATTTTTCTCTGATTAATAAATTATTGGCATATATTCCATATAAAGTATTATCAGCTGCAGCCAAGTCAATGAGTGACTCGATCAGAAGACTATCTATACCCGTTGAGTCATTTTTAATATCCCAAAGAACATTGAAAAGTTCCATACATTGATCATGATTCACAGACTCTTGAGTGGAAAGTTCAAACTCAGAGGGAATTTCATTCAGAGTATTGAATGTATATATTGAATCGGCAAGGTCTAGAAATATAAATGCCAGATCATACCTGGTACTTAATCTATTTTCATTTTGATGTACAGTTATTAAACTATCAATAGCTTCTCCCGTATTTGCAGTATCATTTTTGTAAAACAAATTCAGGTTCTTCCAGGCCTGGTCCCTTTTAATGGTATGTTTTCCAAGTTCTTGTTCCAACAACTCTTTTGCTCCGTAGGTACTGAATCCCTGCATAATTTCTGCAATCATGTAATCAGGTAAAGTATCCTGCCGCTGATTTAATGCATTCATAATCTTAATGGATTTAGGAGCCTGTGGATTTTGAATCAGGATATCCCTGACCATTGCACCTGGAAGAACATCTTCTTTTTCAATCGCGGAAATCATTACAGTATCGGATAAATAAGGGGATTCGTTGATTAAATCCTGACGTATTACCAAAGCTTCTTCCGGAAAACTTGTAATCACTTCGAAATTCAAACTTTCAGTGTCACCTCCATCAACGATCATATTTAATGTATCTTTATATGCTTCTATCAACCCAGTCTCATTTATCAGATTGGTTTTTTCTACAGAAAGAGAAATGCTACCATCTAGATGTGAAGGACAAGATATTTCTTTAGAATAAATAGCTTCATTATCTTGGATGATATTAATATCTCCTTCGAAATCAGGAATTAGAAATTCAGGAGGGGTACCTGCTCCATGGTATGAATAATCTATTTTCCCGCATCCCTGATAATTAATATAATTAGAGCTTGTAACATCAGAAAAATGGTTTCCGGCAGGGAGGGTAGGATCGCCTTCACCATCCTCTCCTTGCATTTGCGCTATTCCTGTATTTTCAGTAATAATAGATTGTCCATCATATTCTTCAGGCTTAACATAAATATCTGTTCCGCAATCATAGAAATCATTACATTTAATACAAAGTCCATCTCCCTCATTAGCATGCCTGTTTTCGCCAACAGCCATAATTCCACACCCTAATTTATTAAATCTATTGTTATAGATCTCCTTCTGTTCTATCCCAGTGTTAAGTAAGTGAATCCCATATGTTTGTGAATAAGTTAGAGGGCCATCAAAAATATTTTCTTCTATTTGGAATCCCATCGTGAATTCATCAAGGTAGAGCCCGATTAAGGCTTCACCGAACCACAGTTCTTCAGGATCTGAGATATCAAAAGTGTTTTTAATAATAGTTGCATTATCAATCAATCGCATGTGTATCCCACGGAGATTATGGATGAAATCCACGGAGTCCACAGTAAGCGTATAAAATCCGATACTATTAAATGCTCTTATCCCGTATTCCAGATTTTCAAATCGGGAAGCCTGCTTTCCGGGACAAGGAAAGTAATCTTCAATACAGGCATCAAAAATATAATAACTTGCATTATAACTTTCAATGCCTTTTCCGCGATTTTCTGTTGTTTGGGTGGAATAGTTTCCAAAAATGCATCCTTTCAAATTTATCCCACCCACACCATCCATAAACATATGAGCGATTGGCTCGAAGTTGAAGAGGGTATAGAAATCATTTGTTGTCTTAAATAAAGATCTTGTGAACCTGCTGAAATTGGGAAGTATCTCATGAGTTACAGGATGGGTGTTCTGAAATGGATAGAAATTAACATCAATAATATTATCTTTGAAAACAGCATCTATACATGAAACGATACCTCCGCTTGGAAAACATCTCCCTGGAGCAGAACAGATTGCCGTTTCAATGGCCGTTTCAGCATATTCAACGCATCCTCCGTTAATTACACTGACTTTCCCTTGATATTCAAGTGTTTGAGGCTGTCCCAAATTTCCCCAAACATCAATTCCATGCCAAAGATTAGTACAACCACCTGTTATCAAACCGCCATTGATAATTAGCTGCCCACCTGCATCAACCATAATATCTGACTCTTCATGCATGGCTACACTACCGAAGATCTCTAAAGTGCCTCCATCCTGGATATATACATCCCTGAACATTAACTGATAACCTTCCCATGATTCATAATCGGCAACTGCATATATTTCTTCTTTAAATTCACATTCCCCATATACAATCGCAAATTCAAAATAGTCATATATATCACTATCACAGGATGCCAACTGAATTCTTATTTTAGCCATACATGGCCCATCAGGAGTACTGGTATCAAAAAGTACTCCGAATGAACTTTCATTACCCATACAAATGGTAGATTCAGGTTGTGGATCTTCGTCCAGCAACCTGAAGAATTCAGCGCCCTCTTGAATGATTGAAACCGGTAAAAGAGCAGCTAAATTAAGCTGTGCATTTCCGGGATTTGAAATAACAACCGTGATGATTTCAGGATTGTTATGAATTAAGAAAAAGCCATGGTTGGTAATTGGGACTGGATTATCTGAACCAACCTGAGCAGTAACATTCATGATAGGTTTAACGGGCATTCCCGAATAATCATCTTTAAAAGGACCAATCCGGTTGTCATCATCATTGCTGTCTTCCTCTTCAACAAAGCAAGGTGGATGATCATTAATTCTTGGGCCAATGCCCCAGTTGTAATATCCATCATGATCTTTATCATAATCATGAACATGGTAATTGAAATCAGGAGTAACACAATCGTGATAGCAGATTACTGTTATTGGATTTGGGCAGGATACATCATAATTAATTGCATGTATGGTTGCATTAATCGTTGGATTAACAACCGGTCCCCCAGATTGACCAAGCCAAAAAGGCTCTTTACCATAACCATTAATTTCGAAATCAATTCCATGGCTGTTTTTATAAATCCATGCTATCTGACCATCCACCTCATCAAAACCTACCAAAGAAACCGCATGCTCTACTCCCCTGTGCGGCCAATTAGTAATATTAACAGAAAGGGGTCCATTATTTATTAATTTTTCCTTGAGAAAAGCTGCTCTTTCCTCTTGATTATATCCATAAGGCATAATAAATATTTTTTCATCACAAATTTGTGCAGTCATCGAAGGATCCGGACATTTTTCAGAAAAGGAACAATCTGGTCCGGATCCTTCACATAAAGGATTCTTATATTCAAGGCAAGATTCGTCCACTACTCCCTCTTCACTCAATTTATCCATTATGGTTGAAATATTTTTGCCGGTTGTACAATCACCGCATCCAACAGTGTAATCTTCATCCACACCTTTCCACCAACTACAATTATAAGCTTCTTTTTCTGAAAATTCTGTTTGTTCGTCTATATCAAATTGATAGTTGGCATAAAGATTTATTCCGGCTTCTAAAGTCGCAATTGCTGAAAAAACACCGCAAGTCCCGCATTTTCCCTGGTTTCTGATCCCGGTCATCCAACCATTATCAGTTTCATTGGATTCTCCACCGTAATATCTTGAATTTAATAAATGAGAATTATGTTTTTCACGCCAGTCAAAATGGGAAATGATCGTATTTTCAGTGAAGCGAGGAATACCTTCATGTAGCGCCGAATAGAAGATTCCGCCGATATAATAATCACGACCTAGCAAGTTGTATTTATTGCCAAAAATCTGTGCTTTTTCAAAATAAAACATTTTCACAAATCCTGTTGTATCTGCAATCCAGTCCCAAGCCATTAACGAAATGAACTCGTTGATATATTGATTTTTCTCAAGGTCTTTAATACTTTTAGCTTGAAGCTGAAGTTCCGTCAAATTTTGATATTGGTTTGATTGGATTGATAAATGACCAATAGTAATCTCAGCATAAATTATCTGAATCTCAAGAGATAAAGGAATCGATTCCTCCAGAAAGCACGTCTCATCACATACCTCTTCAATATCAAACGCAGTATCAGTCACAATCATTGGGTACGCCTCATACACCATCCACTCATTTCCGGCATCATCAGTTAAAATGACCCGTACCAGGCTTGTGTCGCTGTGCAAAACAACGGACCCGGTAATGGATAAACCATAAATGGTATCATTAGGTGAAAAGGGGAAAATTTCTCCATCGGAGGTAAAAATACTGTCGATTTCGATGGTTTGTGCTTTCATCGGAGTGAAGAACAGGCAGCTAAATGCCAGAAAAAGAGTGGCTAAAATCCCGCAGGGGGGGGGCGAACGTTTTCATAATCAATGATTTGAAGGTTAATAAATCGGGGAGCTTTTGGTTGGGATAAATATAGTACAATTGGATGAGAAAGTCAAATTCATGGACGATTGAACATGGACGATGGACGATTTAACATTTGAACCAACGAAAGAACGATCAGGCGATATTCGATATCCGAAGTAATTTTTTACCTTAGCATTCAATATGCAAGTCTTTTCCCGCCGCGGTATATGGTTCCGGTTCATGGTCTGGCAGGCCAGGCGGATGAACCACCAGACATTCCTGATGATCCTCAGCGTCATCATCGGGATACTTGCCGGCACATCCGCCGTGATCCTTAAAAATTCCGTCGCTTTTATCCGTGATCTGCTGATCAGCGGCGCCTCGCTGTACCACGAGAACTTTCTCTATTTCGCCCTGCCGGCCATCGGTATTCTGGTGGCCATTTTGTTTGTGAAGTATGTGATCAAAGACCACGTGGATCACGGCGTGCCCAGCATCCTGTATGCGATCAGCCGTAATAACGGGATCATCAAGAAGCACAACATGTACTCCTCGATCGTGACCAGCGCGCTGACGGTCGGTTTTGGCGGCTCTGTAGGGCTGGAAGGCCCTACGCTGGCTACCGGCGCCGCCGTGGGCTCCAACCTGGGCCAGTACCTGCGCCTGAGCTACAAAGACCTGATCCTGATGATGACCCTCGCTTGCGCCGGAGCTATGGCAGCCATCTTCAAATCGCCCATCGCAGCCATCGTCTTCGCCGTCGAAGTGCTTATGATCGACCTTACCATGGCTTCTCTTATCCCGCTGCTGATCGCTTCGGTCACCGCCGTGCTCACCTCTTATTTTTTCCTCGGCAACGCCGTCCTTTATCCCTTCGAGATCACCAACGCTTTCCAGTATAAAAACATTCCATACTACCTGTTGCTTGGCGTGATGACCGGGATGGTCTCGGTCTATTTCTCAAAGATGTATATCAGGGTTGAAAAATATTTTAAGAAGATAAAAAAATGGTGGATACGATGGGTCACCGGCGGCGCAATCCTCGGCATACTGATCTTCTTTTTCCCGGCCCTTTACGGTGAAGGGTACGAGGCAATCAACACCTGCATGAATGGCGATTACAGCCCGCTATTCAACGGCAGCCCGTTCTATGAATTCCAGGATTCCATCTGGATCGTATTCCTTTTATTCATGCTGGTACTGTTCTTTAAAGTTATTGCAACAGCAACTACCTTCGGCGCAGGCGGGGTAGGGGGGATATTCGCTCCCGCGCTGTTCATGGGAGTTATAGCAGGCTTGTTTTTTGCAGAAATCGTAAATAACTCCGGGCTTACCATCCTTCCCAGCGCTAATTTCGCTATGGTTGGGATGGGCGGGCTCATTGCCGGCGTACTGCACGCACCGCTCACCGGCATCTTCCTGATCGCGGAGATTACCGGCGGCTATGACCTGATCATCCCGCTGATGCTGGTCTCGACTATCAGCTATGCCACCACCCGCATATTCGTTAAAAATTCTGTGTATACCTACCAGCTTGCCAGCCGCGGCGAGCTGATCACGCACGATAAAGACAAAACCGTGATGTCGATGCTCAGAGTCGACAGCCTGGTGGAGACCGATTTCCGGACGATCCACCCCGAAGCCAAGCTCCGCGACCTGATCCAGGTGATCTCCGAATCGAAGCGCAATATCTTCCCGGTGGTGGATGAGGAAAATGTTTTCTACGGATTTATAAGGCTTGACGATATCCGGCATATCATGTTCAAGCCGGAGATCTACGATTCGGTGGTCGTGAAAAGCCTGATGGTGATGCCCGATACATCAGTTTCACCGGACGATACAATGCAAACGGTGGCAGCCAAGTTCGCGGATTATGACAAGTATAACCTGCCGGTACTGGAGGATGGGAAATATGTTGGATTTGTCTCCCGGGCAAATGTTTTCAGCACCTACAGGGAAATGGTGAAGAAGTTTTCCGAGGATTAGGACTGTGAGACTGGAAGACTGTAAGACTGTAAGATTTACTCAGTTCCTACCGTCTTACCGTCCTACTGTCTTACCGTCCTACCGTCTTAACCGCTTCTTCCACCGATGACGTTGGCAATTTGCACTCTTGGCCGGTGCAAACATAAATCATCGTTTCCCCTTCCACAAACCTGTCTTTAAAAACCGGGAGTTCACTGGATTTTTCGCTTCCGCAGATAATAACCGAAGGAAGATAATGCTTCTGCAATAAATTCGCTTTTTCCCTGCATTCCGGCCCGGCAATGACAACCGTGTAATACGGCCAGGCTTTTGCAACCATAACACTGTTCCAGTTGGCAAAGGAAGACGAATATTTTACTGCCTGTTCTTTCACCGCTTCAACCATCCGGTCTGAAATAGTTGCCAGATCTTCCCTTTCAAATACCAGCCCCAGGATATGCAAAACCTTTGCCATGACTGAGTTTGAGGAAGGGATGACATTATCGTACACCTCTTGTTTTCTTGCAACCAGCGGGGTATCGAGATCGGAAGTAACGAAAAACAGCCCGTTTTCAGGATTATGGAAATGAAGGATGGCATATTCGGCTAAGAGCAACGCTTTCCGGAGATATTCCTCTTCGAATGATACTGAATAAAGCTCCAGGAGGCTATCTGCAAGCATGGCATAATCCTCCAGGAAGCCGTTGATTTTATTTTTGCCCCGGTTGAAGGAGTGAGCCAACTTCCCATCATCCTCCATCATGTTTTCAATAATAAATTTCGCATTTTTTCTTGCACATTCGAGATATTCTTCCCTGCCAAATGCCCGGTAAGCATCAACGTACCCCTTCATCATCAAGGCATTCCAGGATGTCAGGATCTTATTGTCAAGACCGGGACGGACCCTGTTGCTGCGCGCTTTCAGCAGTTTTCCGCGGGCAGGTTTCAGGATGGTTTTAAAGGCGGAAGGCTGCAATCCCTGATCTTTTGCGAATTCTTCGGGCGATAAGGTATGAAGAAGGATATTCTTTCCTTTTTCCCATAGTCCTTTCCCCCCGATATGATAATATTTTTTAATGAGATCGGCCTGGCTGCCAAGTAACTGGCTGATCTCAGTGGCATCCCAGGTGTAGAATTTCCCTTCTTCGCCTTCCGAATCGGCATCCAGGGCTGACCAGAAGCCGCCTTCCGGCGAAGTCAGTTCCCGTTTAATAAATTGCAGGGTGTCTTCAACCGTTTCTTTATAAAGATTATCCCGGAAAGCCAGCCAGGCCTTCGAATACAATGAAATGAGCTGGGCGTTGTCGTACAGCATTTTTTCGAAGTGGGGGACTTTCCAGTGCGCATCGGTCGAATAGCGTGCAAATCCGCCGCCGGCCTGGTCGTAGATCCCTCCGAACGCCATTTTTCGGAGGGTTAACCTGATATAACCACGAATATTTTCTTCATTGGAAAAATGCCAGTAATGAAGCAGGAAATCCAGGGTAACCGGCATTGGGAATTTTGGCGCTCCTCCCAGTCCGCCTTCCTTCAGGTCGAACTGCTTTTCAATAGTTGCCGCAGCCGATTTAAGATCATCCTGAACCACAATCCCCTTATCACCTTTCCCCCTTATCACCTCCGCGGCTTTTACGCCATCGGTGAGCGATCCGGCCTGATCTTCCAGTTCCTGCCGTCGGTTTTTATATAGCAGTTCAATATTTTCGAGCAACTGCATCCATTGCTGTTTCCGGAAATAGGTCCCGCCGAAGAACGGCCTGCCATCGGGCAAAGCGAAGCAGTTCAACGGCCAGCCGCCGCTGCCGGTGATCAGCTGCACGGCGTTCATGTACACCTGGTCCACATCGGGCCGCTCTTCCCGGTCGACTTTGACACAGATAAAGCTCCGGTTCATGATTTTCGCTACTTCCTCATTTTCGAAGGATTCATTCTCCATCACATGGCACCAGTGGCAGGCTGAGTATCCAATGCTGATCAGCAGCATTTTATCCAGCGTCCGGGCTTTCAGCAGGGTTTTATCATTCCATGCATGCCATTCCACGGGATTATTGGCGTGTTGCAGCAGGTAAGGGCTCGACTCGTGAATGAGATCGTTGGTATTTTTCATTCCAGGCATGAAGTACTAAAGTAAACTAATAAAAGGTGATTTTGTTTATTCGTGCTGAGGGCGCCTACCTGGGTTTATACTTGTCGGCTCCCCGGCGAAAATCTTCAGCCCGGGAATCGCCCTTAGCCTTGTAGAATTCATAGACCAGCCGGTAACCGTCGGAAACCGCTGCAGAATCGTTCCGGCTCAGATGATCAGGCTTGCCTTCGAGTTCCGGGATAATAATTTCCTTACCGGTTATCAGCATATCCGGGTCGGGGATCTTATCCGGGTTGGCACGGTAGATCAGTACCCAGAGAAAAGGATTGCCATAGACCTCGCGGGCAAGGCGGAAGAGATGGCGGCCCTCGGACGCTAAAGCGAGTTTTGAGTTTTGAGTGTTGAGTGTTGCGTTTGGAGTTAGGAGTTCTGAGTTTTGAGTTGAATCTGCCATCTTATCATTGTCGATTGTCGATGGTCGATTGTCCATTGTCGATGGTCGATTTTCGATTTTCGATGGAAGGGTATCGCTGGACGATTTCTGTTCAACCATTTCCTTCTTCTGACCGCCGACCGCCGACCGCCGACCGCCGACCGTGCTAAAGTTCCTGAAATAAAACACCACGCACAAAACCAGGATCACAGCGATTGCCGCCGGGATGATCCAGTGGATTCGGCGCTTACGGGCCGGGGGCTGCGGTTCCGGGATGGGTTCTGCTAATGCTCCTGTTTCTGCTGGTGCTTCATATTCTGCAGGTGGCAATGGCTCATCGATGGATACGGGTGG